>JBGTHH010000333.1:0-2418 GCA_041746275.1 Pirellulaceae bacterium
TGATGTCGCCGCTGCGATCGCGAGCCGTCTCGCAGCGCACTTGAAAATCCGCAGCGGGCCACAGCAGTCCGTTCAAGCAAGCTAAGGCGTCGGCCGAAGGTTCTGGTCCTGGAGCGAGCGTATCTCGCGCGCTAAAAACCATGCCGGGCATGATCGGCAAATCGGCCGCGACCGGCGCGGTCAGACATCCCAGCAACCATGTCGTCAGTATCAATCCAGTCAACTTGCCCACTTAGTTTCCTCCTCCCACCGCGGCGGCAACGGGAGCCGTGTCCAGCATTGAGCTGAGCAACTCCCGCAAATCCAGACGAACGTAAGGCATCTCGGCGGCCGGTTTCTGATGACTGGCGTTGGCCACATACAGCACGCCGTCCTGCGGGACAAAGAGCACGTTATGCAAGTTCGATTGCATCGCCACCGGACGGCTCATCAGCCACTGTCCCACCTCGGCGTCGATCTTGCCGTGTCGTTGCGTCACGCGTTCGCGTAACGTTTCGAGGCGTGAACCGGCTGACAAAACCACGGCATCGGTAATTCCAGCACCCAACAACGGATGGGACTGACCCGGCAAAACAAATTCGATGGACTGAGGCGTGGCCGCGACTCCAACCGCTTTGTTCGTCTTGCCGTCGGCAAACACATAATAGTATTCGCACGTCCGCGGGCTGTTCGTCCAAAGCTGCTGGACTTGCTCCAATGTCGAACACTCTTCCAGGGCGCGGCGCATCAGCGTCGCCATCGGCGCTCCATCCCATTGGCCCTCGCCACGACCTCCCATCTCGCCCAAGGAAATGCCTTGGGAGTTCATGCCACTCACGCTGCCAATGAAACCGGCGTAGCCCACATTGGCGAACGGAATGCTGCCATCCACGGAGACGATGAAGGTGGTGGCGGCGTCTTGCAAGCCGATTGCCGTCATGTAGTCCAGCACACGTCCGTGGTACAGCTTGCCGTCCACCGTGGCCGTTCCAAAAACCGCGAAGCCCGAGCAGTGGAACAACTCGGGAAAGACGTTGAGCGTCTCGGCGAGTTGTTGATCAATTCCCAGGCTGTCCGCCATGGCTCGCGTCTCGACCTTATGCCGCTCGGGAATGTGCGGGGCCAGACGTGCGTAGGCATCGGCCAAATCGTTGCGGAACCAACGTCCCGTGCGAATCGTCTGAGCGGTTCCGAACGTGTAGAGCACCGAATCGATGCAACGCATCGCCTCCGTCTTCAGTAGTTCGCCATGAGCGCGGCCGACTTGCTCCGGCGTGCCGTGCAAAAGTGCCACGCGCTGGCCGTCGATCCACCGCAATTCGCCATGCTCGACTTTCCGAACGGTTTGTTGAGGTGATTGTAGACTGTACGCGGGAGCCGCAATCTCCAGGCCTCGTCGCGCGCCGCGGGCGAGTTGGACTTCGAGTTCGCGTCGATCGAGTTCGACCACCTTCAACCCAGCCCAATCGTCAACTGCCGCGGGCGCGGAGGCGGCCGCAAACTTCAGCGATACCTGATGTCCATCTGCCTCGAAGTCCAACGACTTTCCACTATCGGTGAACTTCAGAGTGAGCTTGTCGCCCAGCTTCCAGCTCGCGGTGGGTGCGTCGTACCGGAGCTTGAGCAAGCCTTGCAGCACCAGGGCCACCGCTTGTGGATCGCCACTTTGCAGGAAGGGTGAAAAATCCGACACGGTCGAGCCCGAACTCAGCAGACGTCGCGTCATGCCTTCGGGACTGAGATGGTCCTGAGCATCCGTCTCACCCCGCCCCAGATAAACCACTTGGTGTAGCGGCAAGGCCATCGCGGTCGCGTCCCCTCGCCGCCGCAGTTTGACTGCGTACTCCGGGTGAACGAGATCTAAGTCAAACGAGTCCTTTGCGAAGCGTTCGACGCGCAAGGTGACCTGTTGCTGCGCGCCGCTCACGTTGATCCGAGCCTCACCCGAGACAAGGAAAGATGCCTGTTGACCCGATAGGCAGGCCATCAGCGGACGGAGCTCGTTGGCCAAGTGCTTCGCATCACCTTCGGCGGCGCGTCCTATCCCCCCGATCAGCAGCAGCGAGAAAACGATGGGGGTGACGCACGATAACGATGCTCTCACGGGATTCTCCTCGAAGACAAATGGCGTTGATGACGTCACCCAGCTTTCGCGACGTCCGTCCCTGGGGTGGGCGACTCTTGTCCCAGTATGGTACCAACTATACCACGACGAATCACGAGCGGTTTCACGGCACGACGGGAACGCACGCCTCGCCCTTCGAAGCTCCATGGGCCAGGCACTGTGTCTCGTCGGTCGCAAGGCATAGAATTCCGAGCGGTGTCGCGCTTAGCAAATCTCGGGGAGTCCGTGGTGTTTTGGTACTTGTTACTATTGTTTTGCGTCGGCCCGTTCGTCGAACTGGCATTGCTGCTGAAGTTAGCTGACGTCATCTCCTG
>JBGTHH010000334.1:0-5095 GCA_041746275.1 Pirellulaceae bacterium
GACATGGAAGCGTTGGGGCCGGGTAGTCACACGATCCAATTGCAGAGCGAACTACTCTCGGAGAGAAGTAACTTTAATAACGGTCCCGGCTCCGACATCGTCACGGTTGACGGAGGGAACCAGACCCGCTTGTTCTCGATAGCGAGCCCCGATGGCGACGGTCTCTTTGCCGAGATTACAGGCCTGACGCTGCGCGGCGGAAATGCAGGCGACGGGGATGGCGGTGCGGTTCGTGCGGAAGGCGTCTTCTTGCGGTTGCGAGATGTGGTCTTGGTGGGCAACCGCGCCGAGCGTGGTGGGGCCGTTGCACTGCGCGCGACTGAGGACTCCGGCGGTTACGGCGGCAGTAGTGGAAGTGCCGAACTGGTGATCGTAGATTCGATTGTTCGCGATAACGAAGCCACGCAAGGAGGCGGGCTGTGGGTTGAAACGCCGCTCGACATTCAAGATTCGACATTACAGAGAAATGTCGCAACCGAAGATGGAGGCGCGATTTATCTTCGCAGTCAGTCATTCTCGTCGAACAACTTTCTTCGCAGTACATTCTCGGACAATCGCGCGGTCGATGGGGATGGCGGGGCGGTTTGGATCGCCCTAGATGGCACAATGGGTATGCATGTTTCGACGTTCAGCGGCAATTCTGCTGGACGGCATGGAGGAGCGATCTTCCAGGAGGACGCTGGTGGAACGGTCCGCTATAGCCATCTCACGGTGACAAACAATCGCGCCGATTCGGACGGGGATGGGGAAGGTGGTGGAGGGGCAATCGCCGTCAATGGATCCGCCGAAGCGGTCGCTGAGTTCAGCATCCTGGCAGGTAATTTTCGTGGCAGCGGTGACAGCACGGATGATGTTTTTGGTCAGCTTTCATTCGATAGTGTTGGCAATCTGATTGGCGAGGATCCGCGTTTGGCCCCACTGGCTGACAATGGCGGCAAGACGTTTACGCACGCGTTGCTTGATGATAGCCCAGCGCTCGACGCCGCCGTGGGTTCAATACTTCTTCGAGATCAACGCAACTTATTTTTTCCGTCGAACGACGAAAATGACATCGGCGCGTACGAACGGCTCATGGATCTTGGAGACGCTCCGCTCGGATTCCCGGTGTCACTGGACGAGGACGGTGCCCGCCACATAATTGGCGCACTGATTCTGGGTACGCGCATCGACGCTGATTTCTTCTCACCCCCGCGGTTTCCCGACGCGAGCGGGGATGATGCGACTTTCAGCGATGATGAGGATGGTGTGCGGATCGGAGCGGCGGGATCGAACTTCAAAGCACGGTCCTTTGTCACGTCGTCCGGTGAAGGTTTTGTCAGCGCGTGGATCGACTTCAACGCGAACAACAGTTGGAATGATCCCGGCGAGCAAATTTTTGCAGACATTCCAGTCGTCCGCGGAATCAACGTGCTGGATTTTGACGTTCCCGATATCGCCGAATTGCTTGGTGTTAGCGAGTTAAGCTCACCACTAACCACGTTTGCCCGCTTTCGCCTATCGAGCCAGACCGGATTGGCTCCAACCGGAGAAGCACTCGACGGCGAAGTCGAGGACTATGCCGTCGTGATCGACCAAGCCGTGATCAGCCAGGATGGCACTTTTAGAGACAGCGTTGATGCCCGCAGTCGCAGAATCTACGACCCCGAAGTTGCAATCGGCTACGTCTACGACGTCTCGTCCGGGCCAAACTTTGCAACGTTAGAGTTGCTGCCCGGGTTTGGTGATGACGTGTTCACGCTCGGCATTGATGATGGCAACGGATCGTTTACGGACGTGTTCACATTCGACGCAGGCGAAGTAATCGACTTTGAATTCGACCCTCGTTTGCAGATCGATGGCGGCATCAGTCGCTTTCGCGTTACGGGCATTGAAGTCGATGCGAATGTCGATCCAGACAACCCGCTCGGTTTTCCCACTGTGTTGAGCTTTGTGGAGGACGGCGAAGTCGTTTTCTCGCAGACGCCGATCGTCGAGTTTGTGAATACTGATCCGTTGGCGGTCGATGATATAGCCGTTACCGATGAGGACACGGCAGTCACGATCGATGTGTTGGCCAATGATTCCGACGTCGATGGCGATACGTTGACAGCAGCGATCACCACGACTCCGAGCAACGGTTCGGCCATCGTGAATGCCGACGGCACGATCACTTACACACCGAACGCTAACTTCAATGGCAGTGATTCGTTCGTCTATACGATCGACGATGGCAACGGCGCAACCGATTCGGCCACGGTTTTGATCACGATCAATCCTGTTAACGACGCACCCGTCGCGACGGATGATGTCGTCACCACCGATGAAGATACGGCAGTTACGATCAACGTGCTGGCTAACGACTTTGATGTGGACGGCGACGCACTCTCCGTCAGCATCACGACCTCTCCGGTAAACGGCTTGGCGGTGGTCAATGCGGACGGGACAGTGACCTACACTCCCGCAGCCGACTTCAACGGCAGTGATTCGTTCGTCTATACAATCGACGATGGCAACGGCGGAACCGATTCGGCAACGGTTTTGATCACGATCAACCCAGTCAATGACGCACCGGTCGCGATGGATGACGCGGTCACCACCGATGAAGACGCCGCGGTCACGATCAACGTGCTGGACAACGACTTTGATGTGGACGGCGACGCGCTCTCCGTCGGCATCACGACCGCGCCGCTAAACGGCTTGGCGGTGGTCAATGCGGACGGGACAGTGACCTACACTCCCGCTGCGGACTTCAACGGCAGTGATTCGTTCGTCTATACAATCGACGATGGCAACGGCGGCACCAATTCGGCCACGGTGTCGATCACGATCAACCCAGTCAACGACGCACCCGTCGCGGCTGATGACTCGGTCACCACTGATGAAGATACAGCGATCACGATCAACGTGCTGGCCAACGACTTGGATGTGGACGGCGACGCGCTTACCGTCAGCATCACGACCGCGCCGCTAAACGGCTTGGCGATGGTCAATGCGGACGGGACAGTGACCTACACTCCCACAGCCGACTTCAACGGCAGTGATTCGTTCGTCTATACAATCGACGATGGCAACGGCGGAACCGATTCGGCAACCGTTTCGATCACGGTAAACGCGAGCGGCAACCCGCCAGGAATCGTGCTTGTCGGCGGGACGCTTAGAATCACTGGGACCGAGGGTAACGACTTGGTGACCGTCACCCGCGCCGGCTCGCGATTGCTGGTGATCGACAGTTTTTCTGCTCCCGACGTTCAATTCTTTCCATTGTCGCAAATCCAACGTTTGGAAATCTCGATGCGAGCGGGCAACGATGTGGTGTTGATCATGCCCAACGTCCATTTGCCGGCTTGGGTGGATGGCGGTGCTGGGGACGACTTGCTCACCGGCGGTGCGGGGCCGAGCGTTCTGTTGGGTGGTGATGGGAATGACATCATTTGGGGCGGCCTGGGGGACAACGTCATTGATGGCGGTGCGGGGAATGACTACTTGTATGGCGGGCCGGGGAATGACTTGATTCGCGGCGGGGACGGCGATGACTATCTGTTTGGTGGTGCCGGCGATGACATTCTCATCGGAGGCAACGGCAACGACTATTTGGACGGCGGTGCCGGACGAGATATCCTCATTGGTGGTCTGGGTGCGGACCAACTCTGGGGTAGAGGCGGCGACGATGTCTTGATTGCGGGGCGTACGGACTACGACGACAACGACGAAGCGTTGCTCTTGCTGATGGAGGAGTGGCGATCGAATCGCAACTTCGATCAGCGCGTGCAGAATATCACCTCGGGCGGTGGAAAACTGGCTGGCTCGGGCATCACGCTCAACAGCACCACGGTCCACGACGACGAGGATGAAGATGAATTGTGGGGCCAAGGAGGTCGCAACCTGTTCTTCTACAACTATCAAGGACCAGGCGTGCAAGACTGGGCCGATTACACGAGTAAGAAGAAAGGGGATACACGCTAGGAGATTGTGTACGGAATGTAACAACCGGTTCTTCTATAACTTCCAAGGCAGCGGAACCAAAGACAAGGCCCGCGACGTTAAAACGCAGGGCCGCAATGAGGAGACACGTATCGATACATAATCACGGTTTCCAAGCGGACGCTGTTCAATTATTGTAGATTGCTTGTGTTCCATCGCGGACGCCGCAATTCCACATTCATGGATCTCCCTCATGTCACGATGGCGGACAAAGTCTGAATCAAGATCCAAGCGTCGAGAGCGTGCAGCGCGAGCTCGTCGCCTTCGCAGATTCGCTGGTCGACGCGTGGTACTGGAACAGCTCGAGTCGCGCTGGCTCCTCAATGCCGATTGGCAGAACCCATTCAATGCCTTGGACGTCGACGATGATCGCGCCGTCGCACCGATCGATGTGCTCCTGATTTTCAACGAACTCAACGCGTTGCCGGGAAGCGGGATCACCGGTGCGGATCGCAAGCTCCCCGAAATCACCTCCGGTACGTCACCACCACCGTATTTGGATGTGAATGGAGACGGCTTCGTCTCGCCGCTCGACGCGCTCTTGATTATCAATGTCCTCAACGAGGATCGCTTGCCACCAGCGCTGACCTTAGGTCTGCTGAACGATTCGGCACCCGAGGGGACGAACGACGATCTCTTGACATTCGACCCACGGCTTCAGGGGAAGGCCACGGACGGTGCCGGCATCCGCCGCATTACCGCGCGCGTCGATGGCGGCGAACCGATCCCGTTGACGTTCGACCGCGAGGGACAATTTACATTCGACCCAGGACTGGCACGGGACGGCACGGCTGACGGGTTGCATGTGATCAGTGTGGTCGCGACCGACGGGCGCGGCTTGGCGTCGGCTCCCCATCTATTCAGCTTTACGTTGGACACCGTCGCCCCTGAATTGCAATTCGATCTCGATCCGGCCTTCGATTCCGCGGTCGTCGGCGACCGGTTGACCAACTTGGCTGCGGTAACATTCCAAGGACAGTCCGAGCCGAATGCGATCGTTTCGATCGCCACACTGGGCGGTGAGCGTTGCATCCGCGGCGTGGGTGCGGCGTGGGTGCGGCGTGGGGGCGGTGCGGAGGAAGTGCCGTGGGGGAGGCGGGGGATTCGGTATGATAGTCACGCCGCTCGTTAAGAT
>JBGTHH010000335.1:0-5372 GCA_041746275.1 Pirellulaceae bacterium
GCGTACAGTCCATGCACGGCTTGTTCCGCATTCTCATCCGCGTGGGTACGCGTCGGATCGGGGGCCAACGTCGTGGGCGCGGCGACGGCGGTGGCGTACGCTGTTTTGACGTGGAAGCGTTGGCCCAGCGGTGATACGGGAGCCGTCGTGATCCGCTCGGAAAACGCCTTGTTGTCGATAAACGCGATGTCGAATACCCGCAGACCTCCCTTGCCACAAGCGGCGTAAAGGTACTCGCCGCGAGCTTGGACCATCAAGATCTCGGGCTTGCTGAACGGTCGCAGGAGGCTTTCCAAGACATCCTTGCCGGGATGTTCGTGAGCGTGCTCGAGCCAGCCATCGCGTTCGACATGCGCTCGATAATCGTCGGGATACGCCAGTCGGTGCAGGTTGCTGCCGATGACCGCTTGCGGTTCGTCCAACTCGGTCACCACCACTCCTTCGAAGCCATGTTCTCCCGCGGCCACCCAGCAGTAGCGACCGATGAAGTTGACAAAGCCCGTTCCCTGCATCAGCAACTGGGCCATGATCGCGTTGTTGTCGTCGTTCTTCGAGACGTGACAATCGCTGCACATCTTGGTCTCGGTCGTCCCCGGCAGGTACTTCCCCCCGCGATGACTCTCAGGGGGGCCGCCCCGCACAGTATGCGGCACGTTGGTGCTGAAGGCGATACCACTCAGCCCCTCGGCCGAGATCGTTTGTTGTTGGGTATAGATGTTCTCGCGGTTCTGATTGTACGACGTGACGTGAATCGCGCACGACGAGCGGGCGGGACCAATGCGATTGCCAGTCACGTTGCCATCCTTGGCGAGCATGAAGACATCATCGCGTAGCGTTTGAAAATTGTAGGAGACATAATTGCGCGTGACGTCGCCCAGATTGTGGAGCGAGGGCATTTTCTGATTGGCCTTCTGCGGCAGGTGACACCCGAAGCAACTCGGATTCCACGACGTATGGCAAGCGATGCAGCTCATCGTCGTCCCCGTATGCGCACACGCTTGGCGGCGCGGATCACCACCCCACTCGAGCGCGCCGTCGGCACCCAAGCCCACCGTCTTGGACATGTGCGATAGGACGTTGTAGTGTTCTGGATCGGTCGGATCGATCGTGGCCGCGGTCTGGACGACATCCCACGACAAATCGGGCTCGACCATCGAATTCTGATGCAAGCGTTTGCCGCGCAGCTCGAACCGCGGCTTACCAAACGGAGTTCGCATCGCCAGTAGATTCGTCCCACCCCGCGGCGCGGCGGGGCCGCTGGTGATCATGCCTCGTCCCGCGCGAATGCGATCCGGTACGCTTTCCGTGGTATCGCCGTGACAATCGACGCACGTGATTTCGATCGCGGCGCGGACCTCGCCATACAACTTGGTGTTGCCATGCACATCCTGATTGAAGTGGCAGTCGATGCAATGCATGCCGCGTTCCAAATGGATGTCCATCAAGTGGACGGGAACGTCGTCGTCTTGCTTGCCGTGCTGCTGTTCCTGCCGCGTGGGTGGTCGCAGCGCCGCCTGAAGCTTCTCGGTCGTCGGTTGGTCGACCACGGCACCTCGGTAGTCCAGCAGGTTCCCCTGGCGGTCCTTCTTGAACACCGCGCGATAGACCCAACCGTGTCCGTGGAAATCAGCGAACTGCGTGTGTCGCGCCGCGGAATTCAGGTCGGTGACGTTGGCCAGGAATTCGGGATCGGACCAGAGACCTTTGGCCGCGGTTTCATCGGGATTGGACATCTGCGAACGGATCAGTTCCTCGGGCGTCGGACGTCGTTGCTCGGTCGGATACATCAGCTCGCCGTCGGTTTCGTTGTCCCACCACATGAACCCCAAATAACTGTTCATCACATTCGTGCCCGGGTGTACGTGACAGACGATGCACTGACTGGTCGGAATCGAGAGCGTGAACTTATGCTCGATCGGATGACCTGACTCGTGGTGAGAGATGGTGGGATCGGTCGAGTGACTCAGTCCACGATTGCCAAACTTCGCATAAGGACCCGAATGCACGGGCGAGCGATCGTTGGCATAGACCACGTGACAAGCCGTACAACCGCTCGATCGATAATCTCCGGCATGATCGTTGGTGCCCAGGAAGTTCAATGTCGGATCGAGCAAACGCGTCTTCTGGAGCCCGATGAAGACGGGATCGGTGCGATTCTGCGTCCCCAGCCCTCGATCGCTGACGCGTTCGCGCGGACGCCCCGGTTCCTCGAGTCGCTCGGGAATCCCAATCTCAGGACGAAAGCGACCTCCGCGTTCGAAGATGCGCAGGATGTTGCCCGGCTGGGAGATTTCAAATCGAGGCAGCGGATCGAGATACGGAAGGATCCCCTTCCGCATGATCTCTTCGTAAGTTGGCGGCGGCACGGTTTGCAGCCGCTGCGGCACTCCGTGCATGCTGTAGCTTTCGCCGAAGCGCGGCCACTTCTTGGGGAACGATCCGTTGTTGTAGAGCGCTGCGCCCCAGAGCATGCAGCCGTGCGTCATCATGCTCTTCTTGACGGCCAGTGTCTCTTGCGGATGACATTGCCCGCAACTGATATGCGCCACGCGTAAATCGCCGGGATTCACAAAGCGCACGAAGTCAGGGTTTTCATGGTTCAACAGCGTGTACGAGCGGACGGGATTCGCCGACGTGCGCCACGCCTCGGGAAACGCTGCGGGAACGTGCGCCGTCTCCATCGTCAAGCCATCGGGATTGCCGCCATGGCAATCGATACAGCCCAGTTGCACCGTGGGCTTGTTATGCATGTCCCCGACACCCGCGTGACACTGGACACAACCGTGACTCTTGGCCTGAGCCTGCTCGCGCGTTTGTTGACGCAGATCGAACTGGTGAAAATCGGCGGGCAATGGAAATGGATTGGCACGAGCCGGTGCGGGGAGCGATTCGCGATTCTGAGCGGTTACCGCGGCAGATCCCAAGAACAGCCCCACGCCCACGAGGACAAGGGTCAAGAGTGGTCGGCGATCTCGACGCGTGAATTGCGAGTCCATTCCTCGAACATCCCTGTCTTGAAGCCGCTTGCCACCTGCTAGCACACCAACTCGCTCGGTTCCGGCACTTATGTCAGGATGATATCGAGAGAACCGACTGCGAGTCCATCGACATTTCCCACTTCCCCGACTTCCCGACTTCCCTAGGAATCGTCGACCTACTGCCCTTCGAGATTCGCAAACAGTTCTTCGTCGTCCCGCGGCGGCGTATCGATGAACCAACCGAAGCCGTCGGCGTTCGCATCGATCCAAACGACTGCAGTCGGAACGTGCCCCAGGTACGAGCCCGGCAGGTCCATAATGCGAACTCGACCTGCTCCAACGACGCCGTCATGTCGCTCGAAAGTCCAGCATCCTGCCAGATTTTAATCGCAGTATCCACGATTTCGACCGACACGGCCAACAGCGCGGCGGCGCTCAACGATGCCTTGAGCACGATGTGGTCCACGATCATGGGCCTAACGCTCAACTTCGGCGCTGCGCTGACTCGTGGTCTCTGCAGCGGCCGTTGCCGCATTCGCCTACGACAGCCAATCTTCAACTTTCAGGTTGGGAACCTTGCCGAAGTCCCGGGCATTGCCCGTCAATACCGTGGCATCGTTCGCAAGTGCGATGCTGGCAATCTTCAAATCCATCGTGCCGATCCGAATCTTGCTTTGGATCAAATGTTCGTATTCGGCAATCGCCGAGTCACCCCACGGCAAGATGTGCCAGCGTGCGAAGAAGCGAAACAGATTTGTTAGGCGTTCGTAGGCCTTCTTTTGCTTTCGCGGATCGTTCTCGCGGCGAATCGCGGCCATCCATCCGCGCATGACTTCTTCGACGGTGATAATCGTCGTTGCCACAGGTACGGTCACGGCATCCAGCCTCTGGACCAACCGTTGCGCTGTTGGCGATGTTCCCTTTTGATACTCGCCGAGATGGTCGGTATCGAGAACGTACATCATGACGTCCGCTGGTTTTCTTGTTCTCGAAATTCGCGCCCCAGCCGCAGCACTTCATCGAATTCCGGATCATCGGCGAACATTCCAAACGTGTCGCGCCAGGGTCTCGTCGAACACACGGCAGGGATTCGCTTTTCCAGTTCCTCAACCTTCTCCTGTAGTTCGAGTAACCGCTCTTCCAATTGCTGAAGCGTCATGATTATTCGTCCTATTGTTTAGTTCGTAAGCCAGAAGACGCGCGAGCCTCAAAGGGATCCAGTGGAGTGCGGGTTCGTCGTCCCGCCGCGATGGCTTGTTCTAACTGGTCCACATCGTCGCGTGTCACGTGCGGAGCGGCCTCGACCGCTGCCAGTACTGATTCCGACGTGCCAGGCCGCGATGCCACCGGCACGACCAGAACCTGACTTTCTTCGGGAAAGCCGCCCGCGCCGCTCGCAAGCACAACAGTTCCGCCTCGCACCACGCCGCGGCAGGGAGCCATGTTCTGTGCATTCATCGCTGGATACCTCCGGTTTTCACGTTCAACCTCGGAGTCCATCTTATCAGGCGGACGGCGTAAAGCGAATCGCCACCAACCCAGTCCTACATCCACGCCTGTGTCGCAAACAGAGCATCCAGATCGTCCACCGAGATTCGTCGGCGCACGCCCGGTGCCAGCAAGTCATGCATCAGCGAATCCGGATCGTCCTCATGGCCCAACCCCAACACATGTCCCAGTTCGTGCATCACGACGGTCAACAGATCCACCCGCCCATCCGCCGCGCCGCCGACAATCGCGCGACCGTCCTCGTCGAACTCCTCGTCATCAAACGGAGTCGCATCAATGAACCAACCGTAACCGGCGGCGTTGTGGTCAAGCACTATTCGGTCTTGCCAAGCGATGGCCAAAAAGTTGGCGGGAAGGTCGCTGACTTGAAGGCTCACCGCATTGAGGCGCTCAATCGATGTAGCAGGCAATTGCGTTGACAAAAGCGATGCCTGCCACTCGAACACAGCGGCTAACTCGTCAACCGTTAAAGACGGACTCACGATCGCGTTGAACTGTTGGGAACCGGCCAAAGTCAGTCCGCTACCAATGATAAAGTTCCCTGTAACCTCCCCGCCAGTCGCTTCGGTCACTTGGACATTCACTAGCAATGTCAAGACTGAACTAAGGTCAATCCGTCCAAGATTCTTTGCTGTCAGGGACGACGTTCCTTCGTAGAAATCAGCGACGTCGCTGACATCGGTGAAATTTACCAACGACGAGAAATCAACGAGACTCCCGTTGCCATCGGCCGTGACTTGGAACGATCGACCTCGCGTGTCTCCGGTCGTCGGGTCGACAACGTCGGTGACGCTGTGCAAGTCGATCCGCCCGCCGCTCAGGGCTTCGATCAAGATATGGTCGTACCGCGTGTCGCCGCCGGTCACCGAACGGACGTTGCCCAAG
>JBGTHH010000336.1:0-6940 GCA_041746275.1 Pirellulaceae bacterium
AAACATTGATGACGTCATGCGGGAACAAGCCGATCTTGTTGAGATCGTGGCGCGTTTCGACCCCAAAATCGTCAAAATGTGCGACGACGGCAGCCGCGCGGAAGATTGAGGTTGCCGACTTCGTAGTAGGTCTCCACCGGCCGTCCATCTTTCACGCTCCGATCTTCGGGACAGACGATCCGACCTTGCTTGGTATCGGGTGGGGTGTTCTTGCAAACTGGTGGATCGGTTTGTTTCTCGGCGTGACACGGGCGATTTTCTCTCGGGCAACGATATGACAAATCAGGTTCGTCGGCGGTATAATCGGAGACCGCTGAACCTAGGAAGCAGGACTGTTATGAAACCTAACAAACAAATTACGCCGCCTACCGGCATCACTCGTCGCAACATCTTGCAGGCGGGGTCGCTCGGACTGTTGGGGCTGTCCATGACGGATGTGTGGCAGGCGCGTTGCCAAGCGGCGGATGCGGGAGCGACGCTGGCGAAGCCGAAAGCCGTCATCTATTTGTTCCTCACGGGCGGGCCGTCGCAGCATGATACGTTCGACATGAAGCCCGACGGGCCGACGGAATACAAGGGCGAGTTCAATCCAATCGCGACCAAGACGCCGGGCATCCAGATCTGCGAGCATTTCCCGCTGCTGGCCCAACGGAGCGACAAGTGGTCGCTTGTCCGTTCCCTGACTCACAAAGACAACGGACACGAAAAGGGCACGTACGTGATGTTGACTGGCAATTCGAATGTTCCGCCGACATTCCGTTCGAGCCAGCCGCAATCCATCGATTTACCCAGTATCGCCGCGATCGCGGGCTACTCCACACAACCTCGTCGCAGTATGCCGCCGAGTGCAATTCTTCCCGAACGGATCTCTCACTCGAACACAGGCGTCTATCCCGGTCAGTTCGCAGGGTTGCTGGGTCCGCAGCACGAGCCGTGGCTGCTGCAATGTACCGACAAGCCACACGCCTATCACGACTACTCCGGTGCCTTTCCGAAGTACTTGTTCAATCTGCACGACGGCGTGGCTTCCGACAAAGACGACTGGCGATTCTCCGTCCCGCACCTCACGCTGCAAGAAGGGATGCTGGATTCGCGATTTCGTGATCGGCTGTCGCTATTGAATTCCATCGATCAGCAAAGGACACAGCTCGAACAGTCGGCGGAGGTCTCGAACTACGATCGCATCCGGCAGGGTGTTGTGTCGTTAATGGCCGATCCAAAGGTCCGTGAAGCGTTTGATGTGCGGAACGCCGATCCAAAGGTGCTTGAGCGGTACGGCGACAACTCATTTGGTTGGTCACTGTTGATGGCTCGCCGACTGATCGAAACCGGTGTCAACATGGTTCAAGTCAACATGGGGAACTTCGGCAGTTGGGATCTTCACGGCAACAACTTTCCGCTGGCCAAGAACTTTCTGTTCCCGCCCACCGATCGCGCGGTCTCGGCGCTGCTGGATGATCTTGATGCCAGCGGTTTATTGGAAAGCACGCTGATCGTGATGGCAGGTGAGTTCGGTCGCACGCCGCGGATCTTCAACGTTGCGCCCAAGATCTACAAGCTGCCCGGCCGGGATCATTGGGCCCCGGCCCAATCGATCTTGCTGGCTGGCGGGGGAATCCGCAGCGGCACGGTGGTGGGGGCGACCGATCGCAATGGGGCGTATGTCACTTCCGATCCGCAATCGCCGGAGAACTTCGCCGCGACCATCTACGACGCGTTGGGCATTCCGCGAGACGCGAGCTGGTACGACATGACGAATCGCCCGTATCACATCTATCAAGCCGATCCGATCCGCGGCTTGTCGTAGTCACCCCGGTTGCTCATTCCATGTCCCAGGGGCAAGGACCAGCGGATTGTGGAGGCGTTTCGGTGTCGACGACAGACGGTCGAGATGATCCGGCAGCGATTCGTCGAGTCTGGATTTCGGGAAACACTCGATGGGAAGAAGCGTGCCCAGCCGCCCACGGAGAAATTGCTCAACGGCGAACAAGAAGCGAAGATCATTGCTCTGCGACTGGGATCGCCGCCGAAAGGTTATGCCAACTGGACGCTCCGGTTGTTGGCTCGCAAGGTGGTGGAATTGGAAATCGTGGACTCGGTGAGCCACGAGACGATGCGTCAAATGCTTAAAAAAACGGGATGACCAACCGCAAGATCCAATACTGGGTGATCCCGCCGGAGGCCGACGCCGAATTCGTCGCGAACATGGAGGAAGTGCTCGAAACGTACGAAAAGCCTTATGATCCGGCTTGTCCCGTGTTGTGCATGGACGAACAGCCGGTGCAACTGATCAAGGAAACTCGAACGCCGATCGCAGCCACGCTGAATCACGCGCGGCGCGTTGACTATGAATACGAACGAGCCGGCACGGCCAACATCTTCATGTTTACCGAACCGCTTGCAGGTTGGCGTGAAGCCACAGCGCGACAAACGAAGACGAAGGTGGATTGGGCCATCGAGATGGGGCGGTTGCTCGAAGGTCGTTATGCTGATTGTGAGAAAGTGATCGTGGTCAGCGACAATCTGAACACCCATACCAAAGGTGCTTTCTACGAGGTGTTCGAGCCCTCGCGTTCTCGAGCGCTCGTGAAGCGGATCGAGTTTTGTCACACCCCCAAACACGGCAGTTGGCTGAACATTGCCGAGAACGAACTAAGCTCGCTCACACGGCAATGCGTTGCGGGCCGCCGCTTCGGAGACATGGAAACTCTGCAAGCAGAAATCGCTGCCTGGTCAACCGACGTCAACAACACCCAACGCGGAGTTGATTGGCAAATGAAAGTCGACGACGCACGCTGTAAACTCAAGTCCGTCTATCCCAAAATCAAGGTTTGACAAAGCACTAGTCCATTTTTCACTTCCCAGCTAAACAACTAGCCCACGCGACTTTCACACTTCCCGCCTGACCAATACAGTTGGAAACGCTGAGTTTTCCGGTGAGACCGGATCGCTCGATCATTCTTGGGCTGACGAGTGTCGCGTCCACTGACACAGGCCATTGGAGCCGGGGAGTACGCGAGGTGTGTGCGCGATCGTTTCGGGTTTGGCATAGAGGTAGGTGTAAGCGGGAAGTTGCTGACCGGCCAACGTGCGACAAACGACGATTTGCCGAGTGTACTCGTCGTCGTCGCGCCCGCGATGCCACTCGACCTCATCCAGCGTCATTAAGGTCGTGGCCAGATGTTGCTCCGCCACGTGCCACAATTCACCCAAGACTAAATCATTTCCTGCGATGATGGCGGGGTACTCGCCCAAGTCGCGCAGTTCGGCGCGGATCGTGGCCCAGTCGATGGTCACGGGTCGATGCGGCCAGCAATGCGCACGTACCTCGCCCCGCTTCAATGTACCGTAAACAAAAATGGGAAGCTGCCACAGTGACATGCCACATCGCCTTTTAGAGTCTTACGTCGTATGACGCGCGCGCCTGGTGTCGTGCGCGCCTGGTGTAACGGAACTTGTTCCGTTTGCCGCCGCAAGTATGGCTTTGAACGGAACAAGTTCCGTTCTACCAATTTGGTTGCGGCCGAAGGCCGCGTTAGGTTAGAGTCTGTTAGACCACACGAGCGACACGACCACTGCCGACAAACAGCAACTTGGCGATCACTTGGTTTGGTTCGAGCACCGACATCTGACAAATGGCCTCGCGATAAGCCAATAACTGCTCACGATACGTCTCGACCTTTGCCGCCACGGCCTCATCACTTTCCGCGGCATCGGTTTTGAAGTCGATGATTTCCGCAGCGACGAGTTTGGTTCCGGAATAGACCCAGACCAGTCGATCGATGCTGCCGCTGATCAATTGACTGTCAACCCGGATCGCGAAAGCTCGCTCGTTCTCGACTCGCAAAGTCAGCTCGCCCAGCGACTCGCCAGCCAAGCCCAACAACTCGCGGCGTGTCGGACCGCCAGCCGCATAGGCAGTTCGTGACAGACACTCGGCCAATTTCGGTTGGATCACCATTTCGCGGAACACGGATAGCAACTCATCCACGTCGACGGTATCGGCCTCCTGTCGCTGCAAATCCCGAGCGACTCGTGCCAATTCCGACAGATCGGGCTGGCCCTGGTCCAGCCACTCGATCCGCTCGAACCAAGCATGCACGATCGTGCCGCGCAACATGGCCAGTGTCGGACGAGCAGCGAACAGCTCGGCCACTCGGACGCGTGCTCCTCCCTTCATTCCGGAAGGACTTTGACGGTCGAGTCCGCGGCGACGGTGGCGGCTCGATTTGGCGAGCAACACACGCTCGGGTAAAGCAGCGCTGACGGGAGTTGGAGCGGCGGGCTCACGCCGAGCGGCCAGATACCAGTCACGATTCCCGTATTCAAACAACACCGATTCAGGAGGTGCCGGATCGGTTCGACCCAGAGCTGCGCGCAAGAGCCCGGCGTATGTCAGGGGCAGCGAGCGTTCACTGGCTTTGGAGGGAGCGATGATCATATGCAACGCATGGGCGGCGCGCGTCAACGCCACGTAGAACACACATAACGATTCGGTGACATTTCGCTCCGTGGCGTCCTCGAACATCCGCTGAAACTGGCTAGGCAACAGTTTCTGGAGGTCGGCGTTTACATAACGACAAATCCGATCGATGGGGCTGATCGGATCCTTGCGATGAATCACGAAATTATCGGGCTGACCGATGAGCCGCACATCCAATTCGGGCAAGACCACGATGTCAAACTCCAAGCCCTTGGCTTGATGGACCGTCATCACCCGGACCTGGGCGGCCGCCGGATCGGCGACTCGCTGCTGTGCGACGTAGTCCAAAAAATGATCGACGCGGCTGGTCGCTTGCGTTTGATACGTGAAGGCCAGCTCCACCAGTTGTCCCAGCCTGCTGAGTTCGCGGCCATGGCAGTGTGCCTGAAGCAACTTGCACCAACCCGCCACTGCGTAGCCATAACCTTGCTCGCTAATGGTGCGGCGTAAGGTGTAGCTGAGTTTCGCGGCGGCAAGATGATCGCGAAAGTTCGTCAACCCGACGGCCTCGCCGAGCGGCGACGTGGCGACGTGAAAGCGCGCCACCGTATCGCTGGGATGGTCCGCCAGTTTCAGCAAGGACATGACCAGAAGCACGGCGGCGGACTCGGTCAGCGGATTCCCGCCCTCTTCGCTGGCCAAGACTCCCCGTTCGCGCAGCAAGCCAATTAAACGTCCCACGGTCTCATTCCGCCGAACCAGCACGCCGATCGAGCGATCCGGAACGCGACTCGCGGTAACCGCTACGTGGCTGGCCGTCTCTTCGAGAAGCTTCTCGGCATCGGTTGCCGTGGCCAAGGAAACATAGCCCGGCAGATCGATTCGGCGAGTGGAATGCGGTTCAAATCGTTGACTCCACGCGCGCACCGCCGCTTCCGCGCGGTCCAAATTGGTATGCCGCGGCAGTCCTGAGAAAATCTGATTCACCGTATCGATCACGGCCTCCGAGGATCGGAAACTTTCATTCAGACCGCGCTGCTCCAAGTTGGGAAGTTCGCGCGTGATGGCATCGAAAATCTCGGCCACTCCACCTCGCCAACCGTAGATGGCTTGCTTCGTATCGCCCACGCAGAAGAAAGAATTCGCTTCCCCGTCACGGGTCGCTCGTTGGGCGAATGGTCGGAGAACCTCCCACTGCACGGGAGCCGTGTCTTGAAATTCGTCCAGCAAAAGATGTTGAATGTGGCTATCCAGCCGGAACGACATCTGCGGAAAGGGCAGCTCCTCGGCAACTTGATTGGAACTATTCAACGACGCTCGCAGCGGCATGGCCAATCGTCGCGCGATGTCGGCGAAGCGGATCGCTCGCCGATCGCGTTTCAATTGGTCGTAGATTGCGGCGAACTTCGCCAGCAATTCATGTGAGCCCTCGGTTTGCAAGGCAATACGACCGACCAAGATCGCGCGGGCCTGATCCAACAATCGCTCGTAGATGGCAGTGGCCTCGGGCGGGATCGGCTTGTTATAAAACGTCGTTTCATTCGCCATGACCCTGGCCGGGAGACCGCTGGAGATGAAATCCTCCCAATCTCCGGCGACTGCTTTGTCGTAGGAATCCAGACGGGACTTCTCGAAACGTTTGTCGGCAAACGTCAATTCGCGGAGTCCGTCGAGCCTGACCTGCAATTCTTCGCTGGACAAACCGGCGTATCGCGGCAACTGATGCCAGGCTTCGCGCGTTGTATCTTGGAAGAGACTTTCGAGCTCGTTGACCGTCCGGCGAATCAATTCGCCCACCGAGCGGCTGGCCTCGCCTTTGGTCAGCAGGTGGGTTAACGTCAGCAGTTCCTGCGTTTCATGATTGTGAATGACGGCCTCGATCGCTTCATCACGCAGCATCGAATCCCGCATTTCATCCACAATTCGCCAAGCCACAGGCAAGCCAACTTCCAAGCTCAGTCCTCGCGCCAGCTTGCTAAAGAAGCTATCCAGCGTACAGATCTGCAAGCGATGCAGTTGGCTCAAGAGCTTCTTCAGCAAAGTTCGGCAGCGTTCGCGTGTCAGCGTCGGATCGTTCAGCAGCGGAGCCAATGCGTCGCAGGCTTGCTGATTCTCGGCCGCTTCCGCCAAACGCACCACAATCCGATCGAGGATTTCGGCAGCCGCCTTGCGTGTAAACGTCGTCGCGAGGATTTGGTCAGGAGCGGCTCCGGCGTTCAGTAACGCCAGATACCGGTTCGACAACTGAAATGTTTTCCCAGTGCCCGCCGATGCTCGGATGACGGTACGAGGGAATCGCGATGGATTCAAATCGGATTTCATGCCTACGTCGAACTCGACCCTCCGTGCGTTCATCGTCATCCGCCGCTGGCCTTTCAGACACCGTGGCACGGATCGACAGTATCTACGGAACGCGGTCACGAGAACAGTGGACCTACGGGCCTGTCCGAAAAGGGGTCAGACCCTTTGGAGGCGAGTCGATTTCACGGGGTTCTTGGCCTCGCCGGAGAGGGTCAG
>JBGTHH010000337.1:0-3645 GCA_041746275.1 Pirellulaceae bacterium
CTGCAGATTGTCAACGGGAATCAGACGCATGTGATCCGGTTTGATACCGCGGACACGATTGAGGATATGCTCAATCTGCTTAATGGCTCGCCGGCGCAAGTCATTGCCAGAATCGCCGCGGACGGCAAGAGCCTGGAAATCAAGTCGCGATTGAGCGGAGTTGACTTTTCGATTGGCGAGAATGGTGGAACGACCGCGTCGGATCTGGGAATTCGTACGTTCACACACGAGACTCGATTGGCTGACTTAAACCACGGTCAGGGAGTCGATCTGACGGGCGGCAATGGCTCGCTGGCCGCCGATCCGAACTTTATCGGTTCGACCACGCCGCATGTGGACTTCACCATTCGACGAGCTGGCCTGCCCGACCTGGACATCGACGTCCGCTCGGCCGTCACCATCGGGGACGTGATCGATCTGATCAATAACCATCCGGACAATCAAGGTCCCGCGCCGGTGACGGCCAGACTCGCTGACTTTGGTAACGGACTCGCGATCACGGACGACAATAATACCGGCCAGCAAACGCTGACGATCGTGCGACGCGACAGCTTTGCCGCCTGGGATCTGGGTTTGATCGAACGCCACCAAGATACGGCGGAGTTGGTGATATCCACGCCGGCCACCGCGACGGTAACGTTCCCGCAACCCCAGCACACGAATACGGGATTCGTCCTTTCGGCCACCGTCGAAGGTCCCAGCTTTAACGGAGTCAATATCGTGTTTCGCGATATCCTGACCGGCAATTCCGCGACGAGCACCTTCGTGGGCGGCACGCTGTTCATCGACATGGACGCGGGCCAAACGACGACGAACACCGTGCTGGCCGCCATCAATGCGGGCGGCGACTTCACCGCCACTTTGGAACAGTCACTCGATCCCACCAACGATGGCACTGGCGTGATTGCCACGACCGGCACGGTGAGCACCTTTGCGGGCGGTTCCTTCGATACGATTCAAGGTCGCGATGTGGGAGGACACGAGACGCCGGGCATCTTCAATTCACTACTGCGGCTCTCCCGCGCACTCACCGATTTCGATCTGGGCGAGATCGGCAGAACCGTGGCGCTTCTCGATGAGGACTTCGAGCGATTAACGTTCATGCGCGCCGAAGTTGGCTCACGACAACGGTCACTCGACGTCTTGACGCAGCGCGTGCAGGACGAACACGTGCAATTGCAGTCGACCCTGTCAACGGAAATCGACACGGATATGGTGCAAGCCATCTCGGATCTCTCGGCTCGACAAGCGAACATGGAAGCCACGCTGCGCTTGGTGGGACAGACGTTCCAGCTCTCGCTGTTGAACTTCCTGTAGTTGTCGGGCTTGTATTGCATGGGTCGAAATTCCTGAAGTGACGCTGCCCAATTAGAATTCCTGCCACTCGATGTAGACGCAGGCGAGCGCGAGCATGACAACCATGAAGAGCGTGCTGCTCCATAGCGGAGTCCATGGGTCGCGCTGTCGTTGGGCGGCGGTGAGGCTTTCCGCGGCGGGGGCTAGATCCTGGGTGGCCTTACCTGACAAGAGATAATCGAAAGTGGTTCCCAGCTCGCCCGGTTTCGGAAAGACCGTGTACAGCGGCAGTAAACCGTAATAGTATCCTTTCATCCAAAAGCTCATGCGAGGCGCATACTGGCGCTGGCGGCGGAGGTCTGGCAACGAGTAGGCCCTGACTCGGACCGCGCGATCCGCGACATACAGTTCGCCCGACTCGGAGAAGCTCGCACTCGAAATATCACCCTGGCCCGGGACGCCTGCGCGGACGAGCGAATTCGCGTGCGCGTCGTAAAGCCACAGATTGCCGGTATGCAAGACGATGGCGAACCAGCGACCATCGGGAGCGGCGGTGATGAAGCGGGCTTGATGCAACCCCTCGGGACGCGCCGACAACTTCTCCGCGAAGGTGGCCGCGTCGAGCACCTGCAACCGGCCATCGTGACGTCCCAGGACAATCGTGGAACCGCCCGCGGCCAGCACCACCGGTTGGCGATCGGCGTCGTCCAGGCGATGTTCGGACACGAGCGCGTACTTGTTGCGCTCATCACGACGCAAACGATGCAGCGTCGAGCGCGTGTAGAGGATCAGCTCGCCTTGGGCTTCGTTAAAGGCCGCTGCTGAGGGCTTCGTCAGGATCGTCGCCTCCGCGTCGCTTGGGCCAACGTTGTCGAACGGGCCGCTTTGCGGCAGTGGCAGCGTCACGCCAAAGAGCTTCACCGGTTCCTGCTTCCGCATGGGATCGCCGGTCAGTCGAAACAAACCGAGATTGGTTACGAAGAGAATCCCGCCGTCCGATTCGCGATAAATCGCCTGCGTTCCGCTCGGCGCGGCCAACGCGCTGCGAGGTTCCCAAGCCTCGCTCCGCGGTGCGACATGCAACCGTCGAGTGCCTTGAGGTGGAAACGTGGAGATCGCGGCGATGAGTCGCTCGTGACGCGGATCGTAGACCGGCCCGATGGGCTGCATGGCTTGACGTAGCTCCGCGGCCGCGAGCATGATGCCCCGTGTCTGCTTCTGTTCCGCGGAAACAAAGATGTCGCGCCAAGCTTGTTGCGAATCATCCCATTGCTGAGCAATGCCCAGTTCGTTGATCGCCATGAGCGTGTCGCCCGCGTGGAACACTCGCGCGATGCGGATACTGGACCAGAGCGTGTTCTCGAAGGTCAGTTTGGCGAAGCCGACCGTGAAGCAGACGCCCCAAAACAAGATCGTGAGCACGATGCAGACGACTGGGCTGCGAAAGATGACTCCGCAGAGGACGGACACGGAGTAATAGATCGCGAAAGCGAAAACATAGATGGGAATTCCGAGCAGCAATTTCGCGTCCCAAATGTCAAATCGCCAACCCAAGATCAACCAGAGGCCCGTGATCAGATACGACGCACAGATCGCGATGAAGACGCAACCACCACAAAATTTGGCGAGCAGCAAGAGCCAGCGTGACAACGGTTTGCTAAGCAGTAAATGCAGCGAGCCGGGGTCGAACATCTGCGGCACAATTGGCGATGTCACCAGGATGGCCACGATCACGCCGATCGCGCCGACAAACCAGGTCATCACGAGGGACGCGACCCCTTGCAGCGCCTGGCGCATCGTCGCACCTCGCAATGGAAAGGGTTCAAACAGATCTCCCCAACCGTACTTCCATTGGATCGACGTCGGTGGACTGGATCGCACCAGATCGGGAAACGCGGCTTCGAGCAACAAGCGATTGCGGCGTCCCACCTCGTCGTTGCTCAGCAGATCCCTGTCCGCCTCCCGCAGCTCGCGCAACTCCTGGGACCATGGCGGTACATCGCGAAACGATTCGGTGTCGTCAAAGTCCCGTCGCTCGATCGCCGCATTCACGGCTCGACGAAACTCCTGCCGCAGCTCCGCGAACTCGAAAGGCCGCCGCATCTCCTGGTCGCTATTGTCGAGCGGTGCGTGGACCAGTCGCTCTTGCAATTCGGTGTCGAGCAGCGACCAGATGCGCCGTCCCGGGGAAGGAACGTCGCGTGGCCCCGCTTCCCGCACCTGCCGCATCAGATCCCGCCAAGGCTCCACCTCCTGCTCGCCCAATCGCCAAGTCAAGACTTCTCGATAAGACAGCGGTGTCAGCACGAGCAAGAGGAGCGTGATCATTACGAGCAGCAGCCACAAGAC
>JBGTHH010000338.1:0-2973 GCA_041746275.1 Pirellulaceae bacterium
GGTTGGGTCCTTCCCCGAGACGCCCCCCCCCCCGTGCGGCGCCGCACCGCCCTAGGTGTCCACGATTATCTTCCGGCCTGTCAGGCCGGTGTCGCCCTTTGGGCCGCCGATTACGAAGCGCCCGGTCGGGTTGATCAGTTCCCGGTATCCCGGCGCTCGCAGTGCAAGTGGGATGACGCTGTCGATTATGTGGCGGCTGACTTCGGTGCGTACGGTGTCCGTTTCCACGTCTTCCGCATGTTGTGTTGACAGAATCACAGTCTCCACGGCAACAGGACGACCATCTTCATAGCGAAACGTGACTTGGGACTTAGCGTCGGGTCGCAGCCAGGGAAATAAGCCCGACTTGCGCAATTCAGCTTGGCGTTGCACAAGCCTATGGGCGAGCATGATGGGCGCCGGCATCAATTCAGGGGTCTCGTTACAGGCATAGCCAAACATCAGGCCCTGATCGCCCGCGCCGAGCACTCCGTCCGCGCGATCTACACCCTGCCCAATGTTCGCGGACTGGCAATTGAAGTGGATCTGCACTTGGCAGAGTTCGGGATCGATTCCGGTTGTGGCTTCAGTGTAGCCGGTGTCTCGCAGGACTCGCGAAACAATGGCAACCACTCGTTCGCGGACTTCGCGAAAGATATCGGTATCGTGTGTTTTGAATTCGCCGGCGACCACGACAGTTTGGTCCGCCACCAGCGTTTCGCACGCAACCCGTGCGCAGGGATCAAGCCTTAAGAACTCGTCCAGCACAGCGTCAGATATGCGGTCAGCCAGCTTGTCGGGATGGCCCTCGGACACCGACTCCGAAGAAAAAAGACCATTTTTGATCGTCATAGGACACTCCAATTTAGCCGCATTCGACGACGTGTCGGGGGCGGCAATATGGATCAAATCCCCCCAGCTCTTTGGCGAGCTATGCCATAGAAACTAACGCAACAGGACTAATCTCGGAACGGCATCGCTACCCACCCAGACGATTGCGTTCTGTGCGAAGCGCCTTCCCAGCTGCTTGGCCTTTTCAAGTGAAACTCCAATGGCGAGGAAGCTCTTTTCAGCAGGCCAAAGTCTGGCGGCATCCCGCCCGACGCCCTCGATGAGGACCTTGGACTGACTATCAAGAGCCTGCCGGAGTCTCTCGTGCGCCTCGGCATTGGCGTCGACAGTGCGCGACTCACTGAAGGGATTGTGCGAAGTAATAAAGGTAGCGCAGCTGCATCCTGAATCGTCAAGTAACTCCGCGAGTGGCGCCGAGTGCTGCCCGATATATAGGCAAAAGGGATCCGGCGTTGCACCGACCCAATACTCCGTCGCCAAGTACGCGGCGAGCAGTTCCTGTGAGATTTCGGTAGCCACAATTGAAAAACCCTCCAATTTTGGAGGGCCGACGACGCTTCCCGCTCGGTTGCCCCCGTGGAGCCACATCCGCTTTCGCGATCCACCTTGCTCGGGAGGAGTAGGTTGGCATGGGCGTCGGCCCAACTCTTAATGACGAATTAAGGGTAACATGCGAACCAAAAAAACACACTAGGTCCGAACTTACAGAGCCGCAATCGGTAACTGGGTCAGAATCGCACGCCGATCCCTATGGTACCGCCGTGCCCTCGCCCAACGCCATAAAAAGGGAAGTTTCTCGTCTAGGGCAACGAAATGAGGTCTTCGTCCAATCCATGTCGGTCGACTACCAGTCGAGGATTTTCCGCGGCAGCCAATCCCCCGCCCGATTGAAGATCGAATGGAAAAAACGCAGGGCTGTCCAAAATCGATTTCGGAGTCGCACGATCCTCCCTACTAGAGAGGAGGTAAGCTTCCACAAGCCAACCAATCAGTCGAGGATCAGTTAGGCATACCGGAGTGCGGGCAAGATATATACCGTTTCTACCTTCTTCTTTTAGAGCCCCCCATTGATGAAACGCGCTGACAACATACCGCGCTGATCGATAGGCCGTTTCCTTCTCTCCATAGATCTCGCGGACGCGGCGTTGGATCTGAATAGCGGCGGCAGTTCCCTGAAGGCGCAAGAGACGACCAGTAACCGCAGCAACCTCTCCCCAAAATGGGTAAGCGGCCATCGTCATGCCCCAATGAACGGCTAGGTGCTGTGACTTCGGCAAACTTTCAAGCAGTTCCATCCCGTCATCTCTAAGTGGTGCTATTTCTGGTCGGACTCGTATCCATGTCTTTAACAGCAACGTGATGGTCTTTTCGCGGCTGCCGCGCTTAGCAGAACTGCTTATCGATAGCTTCGAGCTCAAGTATTCTGAGAGCTCTTCGTGAATCTTGCTTTCGTCGTGACCGCCCGTGAACAGTCTAACCGTGTAGCCCAACCACTCGAGGTCAACTCTCCGGTTGAATCCGATTACTGGAGGGGCCCTTCTACTCACTTTGCATCCGACTCGATTTCCACAAACGGAACCAACACTTCCTCAATTGACGCGCCACCATGGCATACGACACGATCGCCAGGCTTGACGAAGGCGCTTCTGCCACCTGCGAGGAGCGGGAGATAGTCGTTCGGCAGGCCCCATGTTGGCCAGTCCACAGCGTTTGGATACTGCGCGTGGACTTTCGTCCTCAAAATGTCCTCCGGGTATACCCTGACTCTTTCACCACGAATGTCCGCGACCGATCCTTCGGCCGGGCGACCACAACCAGTTGCTTCGATGTTCCCGTGGTCCGACGTCAGATAGATCTGAAAGCCGCGACCCAACAAGAGGTCAACCAGCTTCGTCATGAAGCCGTCCTCCGCCCACTGTCGGATAAGGGTGTGCATCCCAGCATTGCCAAGCTCCATTCCGTGCATGATTTTGTCGACGGTATCGACGACAAGCCCAACCACTCGCGTAGCTGGGTTACCCACCAGATCATCGACCCGAGAGAGATCGCCAACGCCTAGCGTCTTGGCGTACCCGACATTCCTTTGGGTCAGGCCATGATCCGCCCAAAACTGGGACCACAAAGCAGGTTCCTTATCTGTCG
>JBGTHH010000339.1:0-3060 GCA_041746275.1 Pirellulaceae bacterium
CATTTTGTATGCTTATGGTGGCTTCAATATTTCTTTGACGCCCGGGTTCTCGGTCAGCAACTTAGTGTGGCTGGAGCGAGGCGGCGTCTATGCGGTGCCCAACCTTCGCGGCGGAGGCGAGTACGGACGCGATTGGCACGAAAGCGGCATGTTGGAGAAGAAGCAGAATGTCTTCGACGACTTCATCGCGGCGGCACAGTGGTTGATCGACAACAAATACACGTCGTCCTCGAAACTCGCGATTCGAGGCGGCAGCAATGGTGGTTTGCTGGTCGGAGCCGTGATGACTCAGCGGCCCGAACTGTTTGGTGCGGCGGTGCCGGCGGTGGGCGTCATGGATATGCTGCGTTACCACAAGTTCACGATTGGTTGGGCTTGGGTTTCCGAGTATGGATCGGCCGACGAACCAGCGGCGTTCCACAACCTTTTGAAGTATTCGCCGCTGCACAACCTGAAGCCGGGTACGAAATACCCCACGACGATGGTCACCACTGCCGATCACGACGATCGTGTCGTGCCGGGACATAGCTTCAAGTTCGCCGCCGCGTTGCAACATGCTCATGCGGGCGATAACCCGGTGTTGATTCGCGTTGAAACGCGTGCCGGTCATGGTGCCGGGACGCCCACGACGAAACTGATCGAGGAAGCCACCGACTTGTTGGCTTTCCTGACGTCCGCCTTGCAGGCCGATTAGCCGATTAGATTTAAAGCCGATTTGGAGTCGGCACGAGCATTTCGCCCGCCCTAGGGCTCGCGAAGATCAACCCGCCCTACCTTTCGCAACCATCCGCGGGGGCGTATCCTTGGGTGATTCGTCACGCGTCACTGAAGTTATGCCCATGTCCGTTGCACCACGACAAACCGCCTCGTTCCTCATGCGCCGTTTCCGCGAGGTCGGCCTCGAACCGGACAAACGACGCGGCCAAAACTTCTTGATCGATCTGAACCTGCTCGAGATCCTGGCGGACGCCGTGGATGTGGGTGAACACGATGTGGTGCTGGAGGTTGGGACGGGGCTTGGTTCCCTGACCGCCTTACTGGCCGAGCGAGCGGCCGCCGTGGTTACGGTCGAGATCGACAAACATCTTCAGCAGCTTGCCTCCGAGGTGCTGCATGGCTTCGACAATGTGACATTAATTGGCCATGATGCCCTGCGAAATAAAAACCATCTGCATCCAGCGGTGATTGAGGCCGTGCAAGCCCAACTGGCCGTGGACCCGCAGCGACAGTTGAAGCTCGCGGCGAATCTCCCGTACTGCATCGCCACGCCGATCATCTCGAATCTGCTCTCAACGCCGATGACGCCCGTTTCCATGACGGTCACGATTCAAAAGGAACTGGCGGATCGCATCGTCGCGCCACCGGGCACGAAGGACTACAGTGCCTTGAGCATCTGGATTCAGAGCCAGTGCCAGGCCGAGATCCTGCGCATCCTCCCGCCGCAAGTGTTTTGGCCCCGTCCCAAAGTCGATTCGGCGATCATCCAGATTGTTCCCGATTTGGAGAAGCGCGCGAGCATTCCGGACTTGGAGTTTTTTCATCAGTTCGTGCGCTCGTTATTCTTTCATCGCCGCAAGTTCCTGCGGAGCGTTTTGGTGAGTGCTCTTAAGGAGAAACTCACCAAACCCGAGGTCGACCAGATCCTTATCGCTCAAGGTTTCGGTTCGGATGCCCGCGCCGAGCAATTGGATGTCGACACGATTCTCGCATTGTGCGAAGCGGTACGGCAGGCAGTGGCTTAGCCGGTTCACTTAGCCGCTGCGCTGGATTAAACTAAGTGCCTGTCCGAAAAGGGGTCTGCTCGACTCCAAAGGGTCTGCCACCTTTTCGGATATGAGACTATCTCCTTTCTTGCTGATCTGGATTCCCCCACACGACGCGACCGAGGATACCGATGAGATTCATGGAAATGACCGGCAAAACGCTGGAGAAGATCGTCAGTAGCAAAGAACTTCACAACACCAACCTCGAAGCCGCCGGAGTCGAAGCCGAGACGATCGTGCGGATCAATGAACACGGTGATATCGAGGTACGTCGCCCCCAGCGTTGGGATGTAATTGGTGGATTACTGGGTGACTACGTCGATCGGGTGAAGGAAAAGACGGGGCTGGATTGGGTCTAGCGCGGTGCCCAGGTACTCGCCAGATGGCGATCACTCCACCTTGCGGAGCCACTCGAGCTTGTGAAGCGGCCTGGGATATCCGTGGCAAGTGTCATGTGGTCATCGGGCAACGTCGGCCACCCCCACAATGTTTCCGTTTCACCACAGTCGGAGCGGTGGATGCTTTCCATTTTGCCGGTTCTCGCTTCGGCACGATGATTGCGAGGGCTTTACCGTGCATTCAGCGGTGAACCGCTGGACTATTTTGCCGGTTCTCGCTTCGGCACGATGATTGCGGGACCTTCGACCAACGCTCTCTGGAACATGCACAAACCCCTGCGTTCTGACCGTGTCGACCGACGCGATCGGTGCCATCCGACAACAGGAGGCCCGAGTCGCGGATTTGAGGAACTTTTGGCGTCAAACGGGAGTCAAAAGGCATCGAAACTGCTCCTTTCGGCGGAGCTCGGCCTAAGTTACCCGACTCTGTCATCCAATTCGTCAGTGGCTACGTACGAACCTGGTTGGCATTCGACAATCAAGACTTGCAGTACACTCGATTTGTGAAGGTGATTGAACCTATGCGTTACGACCCCAGAAACCGTCATGAGTCTCGCCGATCGGCCAAGCAGCGGAGCCGCCGGCGGTTGTTCCTGGAGACACTCGAAGCGCGCGTCGTGTTGCATGGCGATCACGGTGTGCTGGATGCCACGGACCATCACCACGAAGACACAACTTCCCAGGTGGCGGAATTCGCTCTCACGGCCACCGCCGAGGGGGAGCACGACGCGGAGGCCAGCGAGCACATTCACGCTCAACTGTCGATTTTCGTCAATGGATCACGAGTGGCGATTCCGAACAACATCGGTGTCGGACCTACGGGCTTTTTGTCGCAGTTACACACGCACGATGATTCCGGACTCCTACACATCCATCCGATTGCCGTCGGAGAGCCCCGC
>JBGTHH010000340.1:0-3768 GCA_041746275.1 Pirellulaceae bacterium
GTGTTGCGGCGGCGAGGCCGGCGGCTGGCGCCATGCCGCTACGATTGCGGCGGACGATCGACCGCTTCGTGAAAGGTGATGTGGCAACCATCGACAGCTGCACGACGTGTTATGGCGGCGAGGCCGGCGGCCGCAAACGCCCCCAACAAAAACCTCGACACCGTGACCAAATTCAACCCCCGTCCCCTTATATCATAAAGGCGCCGTCCAAAGCATGACCGTTCCGTCACGGCCCGCTGTTAACAGCAGTACACCGTCGGCTGTGACATCAATCGCGGTCAAACCATCCGTATGGCCGCGAAGTTCAAGCAGTTCCCGTCCCTCGGACTGCTGCGAGTCGACCTGGGGGTCCCAGACCCGGACAGATTGGTCGCGGCCGGCGGTGAATAGACGCATGTCGTGACGACCATCCGCAAGAATTGCGAGGTCTTCAATTGGCTCGGCATGTCCACGGAATAGGATCGGGACTCTGGAGACACCAAGCTCTTCCGTCCATGCGGCGACATTCCAAAGTCTCGCGAGCCGATCGGCTCCCCCGGTTGCAACCCAGACTCCATCGTTCGAGAAACGACTCGCCCAAATGGGACCAACGTCCGGTTCATTCAACAGCACCCTGGTTTGACCTGACGGCAGGTGGTGCAACGTGACATTACCCCGGTCACTGGTGCTCAGTAGCGACTGCCCAGCAGGTGAGTAAGCCAAACTGAGAATGCTGCCCTGATCGATTCCGCCAACCAATTGACCCTGCGGTTCAAACTGGCCCGTCGCTCGATCAAAATCCCAAAATCGGATCACGCCATCGTCACCCGCGGTGGCAATCAGGTCACCTTGAATGAGCCTGCCGTGAGGGATGTTGCTCTGAGTAGCGGGTGCAAACAGGACACCTCGAACCATGCCTTCATGTGGCGACTCCAGCTTGCCGATCGACAAGCCCGACTCGACATCCCAAATTTTGACGCTGCCACTGGCTGTGGCTACCAACTGTCCATCGGCTGAAAATGCCGCGCGCGTGATCGCACCGTGCGATCGGTAGCTACGCTGATGTGTCAACGTGTCGGAATCCCACCGGAACGCCGCGTCGCCATGCAGCGTGATCAACCCGGAGCCGTCCAACGATTTACAGGATGTTACGTCACCGATTCGTATCGGAAGTTGAAAGGCCAGCGACCGTTTCACCTCCGAGGCATCTCCAGACACGTCCCAAATTTCCAAGCGACTCGCTGCATCGCCGGGCGGAACCACCGAAATTACCGCCTGTCCATCGCGGGGACCAAAACTGACGGAACTGACGCGGGGACGACCACGCCCACGGCTTCTTTCGCCCCGCTGTGCTTCGACCCGCGTAAGGACCGTTCGACTGCGGGTGCTTAAGTTCCAAAGGTACGCCGTGGAGGTGATTCGTTCGCTCCCGGACGTCTCCCCAATCGTCAACACCAGACCATCGTGGCTGGAGACGACGACCTGCGTCACGAAGCCGTCATGGCTAAATCGATCCAGGACCCTTCGAGTTTCGACATCAAGACGCGTTAACTGTTGGTTATCTGAAGCAATCAGCAGACTCTTGCCGTCGAGAGTGAACATCGCATCGTTGATTCGGAAGCCTTGCAAGACTTCGATAGGATCGCCAACCTGCGCGCCGGTCCTGATGTCCCAGAGTAACCCGCGTCCCCCACGATCTCCTGTGAAGGCCAGATCTTGCGTGGGAGAGATCGCGATTGCGGCGACCGACTCCCGATGACCCGACAGCGGGAATCGCAATTTTGGCATTTCGCCGTCGCCCAACCCGACCTCCCAAATTTGCGCCTGCGCCTCACGAGAACTGGAACCCGTCACCAAGAAGCGACCATCTTGAGAAACGGCGAACGCATCGTTCAGTCCAGTCCCCTTCGTTGATGCGATTTCGGTGCCGCGATCCAAGTCCCATATCCGAATCACGGAATCGGCGCTACCGACGAAAAGTCGGCGGCGAACTGGATCGACTTTCATGGACATGGCGGTAAATGTCGAACCCTCATCAAGGACTGCTTTCAATCCCTCGGAGTTGAGTGACTCCTCTTGCAGCCGCGTATCCGATCGGAACTGCAGCGCCTCGCGATCGACCAACAGCACCTTGGCGGTATGATCACGACTAGCAATGACTGCCCGCTGCCCCTCGCTGTCAAACCTTGCGGACCAGATTTCGTCAGGGTGATTGACTGCCCGTACCGGGCTCCGTGTCTGGGCTGATCGGGGATCGTTGCTGAAGAGAGTGGAAGCCATCATCATGGAGGGATCCGCCTCCGAACCACCCTGCCACAGGCGGATCGTGCGATCATTGGCAACGGAAAGGATCGTATCGATCCCTGGTCCAACAAAATTCGCATCGAGGACGCGGCCTCCGTGCCCTCGCAGAGTGCGTTCCAGAGTGGGGCCTGTCGATGTACCGTCGGTTAGACTCCAGACTCGAATGATGTAGTCGTCCGCGGCCGTAACCAGGTGATTGGAATCTGAACTGAAGTGAACACTTCGTATCGCAGCTTGATGAGCGGGCTCCACATCCGAGAGTGCGCCGGGTAGAGCGAGCCGAAGTCGATTCTCCGTTCGAGTTGGAGTAACCACTTGGTAGTTTTGAGCGTGGCTGGTATCCGGTTTTCGCTGGTCAATCCTTACCGCTGTTTGTCTGTCGGTTTCGGGGGAATCGAAGACCTCCACGACCGCATCGCGGACGAGGTCAGGAAGATTCAGGCTGTTGGCCGTGGCGGTGCTCCACAATAGAAGATTGCCATGTAGGTCAGCCGAGGCGGCAATGTCACCGCTCTCGGATAGCGCCACCGACGTGACGGGCGCATCGTGTTGCGTGAAGACGCCGATCCGGCGTGGCTCCATGCTCGTGTCTTCACCCGTCTCCCAGAGAGCGATCTGCCCCATCGACTTATCGGCCACCGCTGCAGCGACGAACAGACCACCGTCTCGGGTGACCGCCGCTACTGCAACCACCGGCGCGATGTGCCAAAGCTGCACGTCCTTGGAGGAGTCCGTCAAATCCCAGATCCGTACGGTTCGGTCCAAGGAAGAGGAAACCAAATATCGCTGCGACACGAAAGCCAGCCCGCTGACGGCCGCGCGATGGCCGCGGAGCGTTCGGGATGACTTGAAATCTTCGGACCAGAGCTGAACTTCACCGGAGTAGGTACCGATCGCGATCTGAGCTGCATCCGGCCGCTGCGCCACAGCGGACGCACTTTGACCCATGGGTGGCCGCCAAGCCGGTTCACCCGAGAGTCCGTCGTCGATATCCACTCGAACGGGGACGATGGCCCCATCGTCGAGCATAACGAGGGCCGATTCGCCGGAGTTGGTCAGTGATAGTGCCTTCGCCGCCGCATCCGCCGAAAGAGAGAATTTCGCCTGGTTTACCACCGCGTTCATCCAGCGAAGTTCCCACGGAAGGGAGCGATCGTCACGTTCTCGCGACAGCTCCGATAGGATTCGCCTGGCATCCCCGAACTCATTGCGATCGATCCGTGCTTTGGCAAGTCCGATTCGCGATACATAAGACTCGTATTCCGCCTCCGCCTGTGCCTTCTTTGCATCGCGTTCATTCTCGATCGCCAGAATCAAGTTCTCCTGAGCGTCCTGCTCGCCTTTCAACGCTCGCGTCTCACTTCGACTGGCAAGCAGACTTTGGTGCTGAGCTTCCAGCGCGTTCGTGTCCGCTTCGGCCCGCGCTGTCTCGGCCAGCTTTCGCTGTTGATTGATGAGGTACAATCCCAAGCTGCCGCCCACCAG
>JBGTHH010000341.1:0-9071 GCA_041746275.1 Pirellulaceae bacterium
GCTGGGAAAGTCTATTGAGGCAGTGGTGACTTGCTCGCACATGCTGACCTTCTTATTTTTTAAGAATTTGCCTTGCTGGAGTGGGCATCGCTGAACAGCCCGACCCGCGCCGTCTCATACGGTTGAGCCGCCGAAGTATTCGCTTGATCCGACCTCAGCCAGTAATGAGTCGCGTCGCCATTGCCTATAAACTCCGCCCATTTCTGATAAATCGCGGCTACCGCCGACGGGTCTTTATAGAAGCGGTGCCGTTTCCACATCCAACGAAGAAGGTGAATCCTCCGGCCGATCATCTTGGGATTGAACAGCAATGAAGTAAAAAGCTCGACTACGGAATTGCGGAACCGTTTGTGATTGCGTTTGACTAATGGTTCGGACCCAACGCACAAGGTCAGTACCGTGACACTGTCGGCGTTGTCGAGCAATTTGGAAATGGCTCGGTAGCCACCTGCGGGCACGTCCAGAGTATAGAAGTCAAAATGCACGAGTAGGGTTTCGAAAGTGCCGTCGTTCATATCTTCTAATTCGACGGCCTGCATTTGAGGGCATGAAGAAGGATCAGATATGCCAAGTTGTGTGCATAAGCTGCCGCACTGGCCCTGACGGATACTGTTTAGCAGGAACGTCTTACCGGCGCAAGACGGGCCTGCGATCAAGATGAGTCGGTTTATTCGTAGCACTTCTTACAGCTTCTCTCACGGAAATGGGAGACGGATAATAGGGCGAGCCCTGCCAGATGTCCATCGCAAGTATTGTTCGCGATGATAGGCCATGATGCGTGTTGGTACGTGGGCTTGCTAGCGTCACTTCGGTGAACCCGGATCAGAGTGGTGGCGGGGTCGGCGGCGGGCAGGGACGTAACGTTCACGCCCACGCGAACTGATCTTGGAAGTCTTGGGCCGCTGCGGATAGTCTAGGGGCATGTCGCCTCGCAATCCCATTGCGGATTGTGCCCAATGCGCCCGACTCGGACAACAGATTGTCCAGTTTGAAGCCTGATCGCCGGAGACAAAGACGCAGCTCGCGACGTAGACGAAAGCGAAGCAGCGACTTGCCCATTATTGGAAATCAGCAACAAATTACCGTTTGACGAAACGCCGCCCGTGTCACCCTAGGAGCACTTTGCAAGTGCAGTTGCTAACTCCTCATGCATTTGGCGAACTATTCGGTCGCGCGGACTCCGCTGCTGTCGTTGGCAGCGCCTCAAGCATCCTTCAGTTGCGTAACGGTCCCGCGATCGACGCTTGCGATCTCGTTGTGAGATTCAACCGAGCCACGACCTCGAAGGACTTAGCCGACCGAATCGGGGCGCGGACCGATCTACTCTGCGTCAACATGGAAAACCTCGTACACTTCGCAGAGCACCCGGACCAGCTTCCTGCCGGTGTCCGCTGCCTCCTTTGCTTCACGTCGCCAGACAGCGTTAGACGGCGCGGGATTGTCGCGCCCGATCACCACGATTTGCCCGTCCCTGCCTTCGTCACTTTTGGTCCAGATCCATATCGGATCCAAAGTCGCGTTGGCGGGCGTTCGAGGCCGTTGACAACTGGCACCTACTCGCTGTTTACACTGACACGCGCCCTGAGCCTGCGAAAGTTATTCGTAACAGGGTTCACGATGTTCGGAGCGGGTGGCGGAACTGCCGACAAGTACTTCAACGATCCTCAATCCAACAATGGCGTGTATCACGACCTAGACAACGAGGCTCTCGTGTTCGCGGATGTTCTGTGCGGTTTTACCGGCGAATTGGAAATGACCGACGAAGTCGCAGAAGTTGTTGCCCGTGGTCAACGCGGATCAAGTCTCCAACGGCATTCGAGTTCTTCTCTGACCGTGAGGATCCTCAAGGGAATGTCGCACCGTTTGCTGCAGGCAAGCCTTCGCCTTCGGCGGGCAGCGGAGATTCGGACTCGTTACCTTTGAGTCGAGCCTTCTCGGTAGCCGATCACCGAGGCGTTTGTCCATGTGAAAGAGCGTTACACTTAAACGACTTCCGTTCAAAGCCACCTCCGAATGGTGGACCTGGGATGGTCAGGGAAAGATCTGGAGGAGGTAATTCATGTTGGCGAAACTTGAATTCTTCGGCGAGATTCTCTCGACGACTAACCTGCAAATTGCCGATCAACCGATACAATCGTTAAAGTTGCAGGGCTAGAAACGCAGCGAACGCTAGCGACCGACTCTCGAGGGGTGACAGCAAAGGAATCGGCAAGATGAAACTTGACTTCGTGGTCCCAGGATTCAGTAAGTGTGGCACGACGACGCTTTGCTCTTTACTCGGCGAACATCCCGATATCTTTATCCCCGCAGTCAAGGAGCCCAACTTCTTTGCGTGGAAGTTTGATAAGGGTTGGGACTGGTACGAGCGACACTTCGACGAAGCAAGCGAGCATCAGTTATGGGGAGATGGTAGCACCTCGTACTTGTCGGAGTCTCTTGCCAAGCAGTCCTGCCAGAGGATAATTCAGAACTTTCCAAATACGCGATTCATCTTCATCGCCCGAAATCCGGTGAAACGGCTTGAATCTAGTTTTCGTGAGTTCCACCACAGTGGAAACGCATATGGGGTCCAAGTGTCCAACGACATCAACGAGGCGCTGCAATCGCTGCCCAACATGATTGCCGACTCGCAGTATTGGTCGCTGATCAATATTTATCGCGACAGTGTACCGGACGATCATATTCACGTTCTCTTCCTCGAAGACTTCCAGCAGGATCCGGCAGGAGAATTGAAGAAATGTTTCGCCTTCTTGGAAGTGGACGAGGAATTCCGTACGCCGGGATTAGAACGTCAACTGAACGCCGGCACCACTAAATACTGCGACACAAAAACATTGCGTCTCATCCGTCACCTTCACCTCGCGAATCGGTGCTTGTCCATGCTTGGCACGCACGAGGACGGATGGCTGCGGTGCTTTGGCCTGAGGAAACGATTCACACTGCCGATCGAATGGACAGCGGAGACGCGACGCTGGCTGCATGAAGCCTTAGGCGACGAAATCAAGACTTTCCTGAACTCTTACGGCAAGCCAGACGAGTTTTGGGGTTTCGAAGCCTGGGCACGTGATTGCCAGTCAGGAGATCGGGCTGCGGCATAACCACGAGTGCCAAACACTGTCCTGCGGAGTGTTCACTTTCAAAGGGATTGCCTGCTCACAGTTGCGAAGGATTCTCCCCGTGAAATGTGATCGAGACGCCCAGAGATCGAATGTTGGTAGTCAGCGTCCTGAGATTTTCGACCTGATTTTCTCGGGTTTTCCCAATATTGTTTGCGGGGTTCATGTAAGTACTGCCATCAAAGTTATTCATATCAACACCAAATAACTGTATCTCCTTCGCACCCATGTAATCTGCAAGTTGCAGCGCTACCCCGGAAATTGTGGCTCCACGATAAAACCTGGGTTCGCTCATCCAAAACCTACTTGAAAGCCTCCCGGGCTCATTTTTGTTTCCCAGGCATTGGTAACGGAAGTAAAGGTGTGGAGACTTGGGTTTGATGGCTGGACGATATGAATAATACCGAAACTTCTGGTGACCCGAGTAAGCATATCGGTGCACCTTTGACTTTTCTAAGAGTCTACTCCTGTCCATTGGATCGGGATATAAAATGGGGTCACTCGGTGCCAGAAAACTCGCGACAATTCGAGTAGCCTGATACACGCTGGACAACAAAAACCAATCACGTTTCGGGGAGTTGATGTCGCCGCACATAAAATATGTGTAGGGGCTCGTGGCGGCCGCTCCGCCATTGACTGCAATCGCAATGGCGGGGTCACCGCAGTAGAGATTGAGCGAGGGACCACTTCCTAGAATTGCAATTGGCTGTCGGAAGTGCTTGTTTTTGAGTTGCCTAATCAAGCGTCACCAGAATACGCACGAGGGTTACGGCGAGTTGTGCCAACTGAGTATTGGAGTTTCTTAGCGCCAGTTTCATCGAGAATCTATCTGATGTTGGCGGGACAATCGGTTCCGTCGGCGGAAGTCACATCTCAAACCTCTTCTCTTTCACGGTATCTTTCTCGTGCATCCCGAGGTGGCGTCTAAGGGAAGAAACGACCCCTTGATAGAATTCGACCACGCCGTTCACACGCTCCGCAATCTTCAAGACGAGCGGGCTAACTTTGACGAGCGGTTCAATTCTTCCTTCCAACGCCGTGATCTCCCACCGGGCCTCGATCAGTTCATTGGATGTCTCCTTGAGTTGTCGTCGCGATTCGGCCATTTCCTGACGGATGGTGGCCAATTCAAGAGTCGCCCAGTTCGCATCGGCATCCGCGTTGGTTAGGTTCTCGTCAGCGTCGCTGGTGTACCCCGCCGTCGCAAAGACGGATGCGTGGTGACGCTCGATATCTTGTGCCACGGCCTGTGTTAGCAACGTCTTCCAGATCCCCGGCTGTCCGCGCCAGAAATGTTGATTCTGAACGCAGGACCGTAGCCGAGTCAGCGAATTGGCCTCGATCGCTGCGGAGATTACTTCGTGAGATACCGGAAGCAGTTGATCAGTCACTCGTTTCAATTCACCTGCAGCATCTTCGACCAATGCTTCATACTTGATCGACAGGCAGTTTTCTGTTTCAGCCCAATTCGCGCTGGCCGCGAGCAGCAATTTGGCTCGATCGCCTGATACATACTTCGCAAACTCGCGACTGCAGGGGCGAGCACCGACGATGCCTGATTCATCTCCCTGCAGCCCGCCCATCCAAAGACGAGTGTTCTTCCAGACGGTCGCAAAGTGGAGAATTGAGATCAAGGTGTCGCATGGGTGTCGGAAGAGGGTCACAACCCTGAATTCGTGTTTTGACAGAAGTGATTCCAGTGCGGTATCCGCAGGCCAATGCAACTGCAGAATGCACTGCTGCGGCAGTTGATCCCAATCGATGTCGTCAGGTGTATCGGCTACGACCTGGGGTAGCGAATAGATCGCATCCAATAATCGCCGCAACCACGTATTACCCGTACGCGGAGTACTTAGGATGGCGATGCGAAAAGTCCCTATTTCCGCTGGTACCGACCCCCGACCCTCGGCGTCACTTGCAGGAACAATGTTCATCAGTTCGGTACTCCTCTGACATTTATGCTGAAGGGGACATGTCAGTTGATGCGATGCATCAGCGGTCATGCAGCCTCTTGCGACACTTTCACGGTAACGACGGGTGTGGGCAGGGCCTCCGAACGAAGCCTTCCATTGACCAGGGCGTCAAGTGCTTCTCGCAATCGCCCCCAGACGGCCTCGTTTCCGGCCCAAGTTTGCATACGAGAACGACACCGATTCGCAAGCGAGACGTATTGGTCAGGGTGATCCTTGACGAGATGATAGCTCTGCTGAATTTGCTCGACGATCGAGGGCCATACCAGACGACCCCAGGTGCTACGACTTCGCAACCTCGTGTCATGTGGCCAAGCCGACGGCTCAGGGTGAGATTGGATCACAAAACCCACGGACGCGTCGAAATAGTCGCTCATCGCAGAGTGATTCGGCGAGATCCCGGGACGTCCAGCAGCGAGGTAATTCATCAGCGGAAGACAATTGCCTTCAGCTTTGGTCGTCTGTAAATAGTAGGTACTGGCTTCGGCGAGTTGGTACATTTGTTTCTCCGTGAGAAAATCGCCGATCACGATTACTTTACATCGATGTGGAATATCACGACCTTGGTAGTACTTGATCACTTTCTTCACCGCATCGGCGTTCTTGGTGACAAGCTTCAATACGAGTGTCGCATCTTCACGATCGCCCAAGGCATACAAGAACCCTGTCAGCAGGTCTGTCCAATTCTTGCGACCGTCCTCGGGGTTGAAGACGCTAGTGTAGACGATGCCCGACAACTCGACTGGCAAAGCGCTTTGGTAAGGCAGCGCCATCCTCCCGCGCGAGCGTGCTTGGCGCGCACGTTGCCAGGCTCGAAATAGAGAATGAATTGGCTCGTAACATCGCCCGAGAAGCGATGTCGCAGTGCCTCGATCGTCAGCTTGGGGGAATATATAGGCAGGGCAGTCGATAAAAATCCTCTGGGCTGGTTCCCAATCAGAGACCGAGAAATAGGCATCCTGCGTTGGAACTTGAACAAAGCGAATGGGGACTTTGGTTCTCCCTTTCCGCAGGGCCTGTTCCGTAAATGGCCCACTCACCAGTACCAAGTCGCAGCGGTCTGCGGTTGCAGGCCAGTCGTTTTGTGGGTTGTCATCAAAACCGTGGTCCGGAACATCTGGAAATTCCCAGGCCGGCATGACGACATTCGGCATCGTCCGGGCGAGGCAAACGTCCTGAAATGGAAGAACACTGAGATGCACGGGATCAAATCCCTGGTCGCGAGCTGCTTGCGCCGCTAGATCGAGGTTCCGTTGGGGATCCGGTATGTGAACTACCTTTCCCCAGCGTGACAGGAGTTCGGAAAACAACTTCGCCACAAAGTCATGTGAATAGCCTGCGGTGCCAAGGTTCTTGCCCTCGGTGGCACCTGTCATGTAGCAGGTCAAGAGTACAGCACGGTGCCCGCCCTCCGACCGCTTTTTGTCGGCTTCGCGCTCCTCCTGCGGCACTTCGTGGCTAACAATACGTGGATCGATTTCCATGGAGTTTCATGCCTCGCCCTTATGATTGGATCTACGTGTGGGCCGATGGTGATACTGACGTCGTGCATCAGTAATGAGTGAATGGGTTGTACTTTTAGCAAAATTCTGGTGACGGGCACCGACCGAAGGTTGGTCGGGAGCGGGTTGTTGCGTTCCGAGCGGTAGCTCGCAATGGTTGGCGGCCCTGCCGCCCCACGGTACGGTACGCGTTCCATCGCTCCCGAACAGCGATCACAAGGGCGTATTCGGGATACCGTGGTGGTGAGATGGACCAACGTATTTTGATCGCTTCTTTTAGCGGGTTGCCTCAGAAAGGCCAAGAGGAAAACATGAACAAACTAGCGTCCGGAGCGGTGTCAGCTCCCCGGCACGCTAGCACGGCTTTTCGCTCAATTTGGCTATTCAGGATGACATAATCTTCTCTGAAATGCCGATGGCAATTTTGGTGACTTGTCCGTAATCAACCTGTCGCTGATCGCGATACGCGTCGCCGCCTAGGCTCATGTGTGAGCATAAGTTCGCCGCCGCGCGATCCGCTGCGGAGAGACCTACAAATCAAATCCCGAGGAACGTCGACCCGATGGATGGCCACCAACCGTCCCATTACGAAGGTTTCTAGGCAGCTCCCTCGCTTCTATCCAACCACTGACCGATAACTGCGCAAACGATGAAACTACTGCTACTCTTAGTTCGATCTTCTTGGTTGGCGGGCATGTGTGCCGTCTCATTGGGCGCTGCAAGCGGCATGGCGACTTTGGCGTTGATTACGCTAATTCACCGGTCGCTGAGCGAACCAGTGACCGATTCGCTGAAACTCCCCGCGCTCTTCGCCTGTGCTTGCACCGTCGTGCTAGTTACGCAAGTTAGCTCAAAATGTCTGCTCGTTCGATTGTCGCACGCGACGGCTGCGCGATTACGATACCAACTCTGCGGTCGAATCTTGACCGCTCCGTTGTCTGGACTTGAAACAGTTGGACCTCACCGCCTAATCGCGTCGCTCGACAGCGATGTCAATGCGATCACAGGTACGTTGATCGGTTTGCCGGGTGCCTGCGCAAACGCGGCAGTATTGATCTGTGGAATCGGCTATCTCGCGAGTCTCTCATTGCCACTTGCGGGCTGCTTAGTTCTGCTGGCCAGCGTTGGTGTCGCCAGCTTCCTGTTCGGTATGCGAATCGCCAATCGTTACCTACGTCAGGCTCGAGAAGATCGGGACGAAGTGGTCAAGCAAACTCGCGCAATGGTTCACGGCATTAAAGAACTCAAGGGCCATCGTTCTCGCTGTCTTGACTTCGTATACGGTGTGTTGTTGCCAGCGGACACCAAGATGCGCAAAAACATGATTGTGGGTGCGAGCATTCAGGGCTTCGCGCACAGTTGGGGACGACTGTTTTTGTTTGTCGGCATTGGCATATTGCTCTTTGCCTGGCCTCGGTGGTACTCGGTTTCTGCCGCGACGTTGACGGGTTATACGCTGACGATTCTCTATCTGACACATCCGCTGGACGGCATCCTGGGCTGGCTTCCAGCGACAAACGCTGCCGCGATCGCGCTGTCGAAAATTGATCGGCTTGGCTTGTTGATTGAAGATTCCGACGAACAATCGCTGCCAACGGTAACGCCGCCATTTGAATCGCTGGAACTGCGTGGCGTGACCTATGGGTATACATCGCCGGGTGGGAAAGGTTTCTCTCTGGGGCCTATCAGTCTGACCATTTCCTCAGGAGAAGAGTTGTTCATCGCCGGGGGAAATGGGAGCGGCAAGACGACTATGGCGAAGCTGATGACAGGACTATACGCGCCGGACTTGGGCCAAGTCTTGCTCAACGGTCAGGTCGTCTCCAACGCGATCCGCAATAACTACCGGCAGTTGTTTTCGACGGTCTTTGTCGAGGGACACGTCTTCGACCGACTGCTGGGCATCGACTTAGACCAGGATCAATTGCGGCACTTTGCGCGACTATTGGAAATCGAAGACTATGTCGACTTCGAAACCGGGCAGTTTAGTACACAGCAACTCTCGCGCGGCCAACATAAACGATTGGCGCTGCTAGTGGCCTGTATGGACAATCGACCGATCTTAGTATTTGACGAGTGGGCTGCGGAACAGGATCCGGGCTTCAAGGACATCTTTTATCGACAGATCTTACCCGAGTTGAGACAGCAGGGTAAAACCGTGGTGGCGATCACTCACGACGATCGGTACTTTTCCGCGGCGGATCGAGTTCTGAAATTAGTCGACGGACGTCTCGATGAGCCCGCAAAAGCAGCCGCTGCATGACAGGGGTCAGTAGGTCGTTGCTCACCGCTTCCGGTTGCTCGACTCACAGGCGTTCCCAAACATATCGATCCAAGAACTACGATTAATTCGGCTCTAATGATTAGCCGATATAGATTGTGCCTACGTGCGGCTGTCTCTTGGCAATTGAGCCAATCGTTGGCGGATTCTCCGCCTGGACGCACCGAGAATTCCAGCCAATGAGTATCCCGTTCCAACTTAT
>JBGTHH010000342.1:0-5350 GCA_041746275.1 Pirellulaceae bacterium
AGAGCGCCGTGTTCACACCGCGGAGGTCACTGGTTCGAGTCCAGCATCGCCCACTGGCAGGGGTTCAGGGTTTTGTCCCACGGGTTTTTCGCCTCATTTCCGCGAGTGTGTGCTTCGCCTTTTGCGCACCTGGCCCTTTGCCGGGACGCTTAGTATTAGGGCTGAAATGCGAACAATACTGGGCAGGCATCGAGAAGCTTCGTGGTCTTGTCGCGCGTGACAACCAACACGATCGTCGTACAAGCGCGTGTGGAAATCTGACCACTTGCAGGGCGCGATCTGATGTGACAAGCTTTTCAGGACTGTCCGTCGTTAGTAGTTTTCGATTTCGTTCTGGTAGCTTACGTCTTAACCCGGTTGCGGCGGCCCGGTGTCAAACCCCCGGGCCGATCATGTTCCGGATGAAGAAGAAGGGGTACACGTGCGGTTTTTTGTCTTCCATCTGATGCCCTGGGACCGGTTACCGGATGACTTTGAGGAGAAGTACAAGTCGGCTTGGACTTGGCTGCCAAACACGATCTTCGAGCCACGTCACGGCGGTGAACTGTACAACCGTTATTTGGACGAGTTGCTGCTCGCCGAACCGCTTGGATTTGACGGAGTCTGCGTTAATGAGCATCATCAGAACGCTTACGGCACGATGCCCAGCCCGAACTTAATCGGCGCGATCTTGGCTCGACAGACGAAGCGAGTGAAGATCGCGGTGGTGGGCAATGCCTTGCCGCTTTATAACCCACCCACACGCGTCGCCGAAGAGTTCGCCATGATCGACTGCATCAGCGGCGGGCGATTGATTGCGGGCATGGTCGTCGGTGGCGGACCCGAGTACTACAGCTTCACCGTGAACCCAACCTTTGCTCGGGAGATGTACAGCGAGGCGATGGACCTGATTCTCCGCTGCTGGAGCGAACCCGGACCCTTTGAACACTACGGCAAACACTGGAAGTTGAAGTACGTCAATCCGTGGCCACGTCCGATTCAGACTCCCCACCCACCGATTTGGATTCCCGGCGCGGGCAGTCGCGAAACGATCGACTTCGTGGCGGCGCGACGGTTCGCTTATATGGGAATTCCGTATTTTCACATCGACTTCTTTCAACGCAACTTCGATCTGTTTCGCGAAGCCTGCGAGAAACACGGCTACACGGCCGACCCACTGCAACTTGGCTGGCTCTGTCCCATCTACGTGGCGGAAACGGATGAGCAGGCTTGGGCGGAGTACGCTCCACACTTGGATTACTTCAAGAACAAGCTGCTCAAGGGACTGGTCGTTTTTCCGCCCGGTTACACTAGTGCGCGATCCATGGTGGGCATCAGCCAGGCGCTGAAAAAATTCCTGCTCAACGTGCATACACGGGAAGAAATCGAACAAGGGGCTTATGCCATCGTTGGAAGTCCAGAGACGGTGCGGCAAAAGCTGGAAGAATATGCCAAGCGGTTGGGTGTGGGAAATTTATTGGGCCTGTTCCAACTCGGCACCTTGCCGGCCGACTTGACGCAGCGCAGCATGACGCTGTTCGCCGAGCAAGTCATGCCCGACCTGCGTTCTAGCCTGCCATAATGTTTGGCGCGTCGCGTCCGAAACGATCCCCGTAGCCTAACCACGAATGTGTGGGAGCACCGATGCCTGCCTCAGCGATCCGCCACGAAACCCGAAAGTTGAACGTACGCGGCAAAGAGATTCAGCTCAATGTGGGCGGCGAGGGCCCGCCGTTGGTTTATCTGCACAGTGCCTCGGGCGAGACGGAGTGGATGCCGTTCCACGACAGCTTGGCGCGGCACTTCACGCTGTACGCGCCGGCCCACCCCGGCTTTGGCATGTCCAAGGGATTGGAGCAGATCGACGACATGCAGGACATGGCTTGGCATTATGTGGACCTGTTCGAGCAGATGGGTTGGCGGAACGTTCCCGTGGTCGGTTTTTCACTGGGGGCGTGGATCGCGCTTGAAGTCGCCATCTTGCGGCCGGAATTGATCAGCAAGTTGGTGTTAGTGGCGGCGGCGGGGCTGCGCGTCGAGGGCGCGCCGATTGCGGAACTATTCCTCGATGACTTCCAGGCCGCACGGGAGCTGGTGTTTTACGATCCGAACAGTCCGATCGTTAAAACCGCCATGCCGCTTTCATTTGACGATGCGCGGGTCTTGATGTGGATTCGAGCTCAGGAAGCCACCGCCCGCATTGGCTGGAATCCCTACCTGCATAATCCCAAGCTTCCGCGTCACCTGCAGCGCGTGTCATGTCCCGTCCAAGTGATTTGGGGGCGGCAGGACAAGTTGATACCGTTGGCTCACGGCGAGTACTATGCCCAGCATCTGCCCCACGCCGAGTTGCTGGTCTTGGACGAATGCGGTCACATGGTACCGTTCGAGAAGCAGGAGGCATTCGTCACCACAGTGGTGGATTTCGTGACGGGCTCCAAGAGACAGTAATCCGATTTATTCAGCCGTTGAGCGCTAGCTCACGGTTCACACGAACGCCGGAGACCCGGACGCTAGCGCGTGTCGGCTGATTTGCGAGGCGTTTTAGGTGGCGAGTGGCGGGCTTGGCCCACAGCCTGCGTCAGCGCGCGGTCACCTTGCGTTCGCCGACCGACGCGTCCGTTCCGTTGACTTTTTGATCGCCATCCACAAAGTCGCGCATGGGCAGATCAAAGTGCGGTGCCCAGCCGATCGGCAGCGTGATCCCAGTGATCCAACGAGCCTCGTCCGAAGCCAGAAAAGCGACGGCCGCCGCCACATCGTCCGGTGTTCCCGCACCGACGGGATGGCATTGGTTGATTTTTTCGAGTAGCGAAGTGACTCGGCTGTTGTCTCCGCGTTGATGCACGTACTTGAACGTCATCGGCGTAAAGACGAACGCAGGTGCGACGCAAACGGAGCGAATCCCGCGCGGTCCGAGCTCCCAGGCGAGCGATTGCGTCAGCCCAATGAGACCGGCTTTGCTCGCGCTATACATCGAGAAGCCCACGCACCCGGCCAGGCCAAGGGTCGACGAGATGTTCACGATCACACCCGCCGGTGATGTCAGATGAGGCAACGCTGCCCGCGTGGTGCGAATGGTGGCCTTGAGGTTCACCTCGATAATATGCTCCCACTCTTCATCCGCATGGTCTTCGATCGGTCGGCAATACTCCACACCCGCATTATTGATCAGTACGTCAATCCGACCGTAGGCGTCGACGCACTCGCCAATCAAACCCTTGACGTCCTGCGACTCGGTCAAATCTCCCTTAACTATCAGGTACTCGGCCCCGATGCGATCGAGCCGTTTCGCCAGCCGTTTCGCATCGCTATGCACCGCGAGCGCAAGGCTCGCACCTTCGCTGGCCAGCCGCTCTGCCAGGGTGCTGCCGAGTCCGCGATCGTTGACTCCCGTAATCAGGGCCACCTTGTTCCGGAAACGCCCCGTCGTCTTTGGCGAATTGTCGGTGTTCACTCGGTTAACTCGTTCCGTAGTTCGTGTGTCCATATGGGGACCATACTCCGTTGGCGACACTGGCTGGTCTCCCTTCACAACATAGCATCTAACTTCAACGATCGTCGGCTCGGAATTGCCGAAAAGCCCTGAAAAGCACTTGCGTTGCCGGTTCAACTCGATTTACTATTTTTCTATCCCAGTTCGCGCCATCCACATCCAAGTAAGGTTCATTCATGTCGACGCTAACACTTCGCGCGTTTGGATTATCTCTGCTGATTGTATGGACAGTGCTGACGGTTCCAACGAGGTTCGTTCCAGCCCAGGAAAATGTACCGCGCGACAGTCGCTCCGACGAGCCGGTCAGTTTGCCGGTGGAAGCACCCGACGACATTCGCCACGCGGAGCCTAGCTTCTTCGTCCACTGCGATGTGAATCGGGCCGATCGCGTCTACCGGCAAGGCGAGTCGCTCTCGATCAGTCTCGTTTCCGAGCAGGACGCCTATGCCTACGTGTTGTATCAGCAAGCCGACGGCCAAGTGTTTCAGATCTTTCCCAACTCCGCACAGCGGAACAATCGCGTGGCAGCCAAACAAGTGGTGACGATCCCGGCTGCCGACGATCAATTCCGCTGGCGCATCGGGCCACCCTATGGGAAGGAGATCGTCAAGGTCATTGCGTCGAAGGAGCCGATCGCCAATCTGAACGACCCCGCGCTACGAACGCAGCGTTTCAATCCCGTTTCCAGGGAACAGGTGACGGACGCGGCAGTGACGCTGCGCCAGTCGGATCCCACCGTTTGGGCCGAGGCTGCGGTCGAGATCACGACGGTCGCCGAGCGGCAAACCGAAGTCGCACAAGGCCGCCGCGTGGGAGTCTTCTTTGGGACGTCGATCTACCAGTTCGACGCCGAGGCGCGGGAAGCCACCGAGGGGCAGTGGTCGCCCAATCTCGCTTGCCCCGCCAACAACGCGCAGACCTTGGCGGCACTGCTAAAGAACATGGGACAGTTGGAGTCGGGACGCGTGTTTGTCAACGAACAGGCCACCAAGGCCAACATGGAGGAAGCCATTACGCGTTGGCTCCCTTCCATCACGAAGCCCGGAGATACCGTCTTCATTTTCATCGGCGGGCACGGCGGGCAGATTCCCGATGACAATGGGGACGAGAGCGACGGTCTGGACGAATGGATCCTGCCGCATGATTACGTGGGCATCACAATCCTGAATGTGCTGATGAATCGGCACAAGGAAGGCAAGCTTGATCCGGCTTTGTTGCCACGGGTCGAGAATCTGGTCGGTTTGGTCAAACGCTCGGTCTCGACGAATGATCCGGATTTCCTCGTCAAGGCCGACGCCGTGCTGGCGCGTCACACGGGAGTCTCGGACGATTTGTTCGGTCATTGGTTACAACGGCTGGCGGGCCGACAAGTGGTCGTCATTCTCGATATCTGTCACGCCGGAGGCTTCGCCAAGGACGAAAAAAGTTTGGTCAAGGGCGGTTTCGATTTCCTCGACGGCGAGTTGAGTCGACTCAAGGACTTGGGACAACCCGATAGTGTGCTCTATGCCGCGTGCGGAGCACAACAAGAATCGTACGCGATGCGCGTCTCCGATGCGGTATTGGCCCAACTGGCGGCGGAAGCGGAATCCAAGGAGCTCGTACAAGAACGTGTGGGCGTCAACTTGGCCGTCTTCAGCTATTATGTGGTCGAAAGTCTCGTAACGCTGCCCCCGCCAGTGGATATCGAGAAGTCGCGGCAACACGCTCAGGCAGGCATGCGGCAGTACTTCGATACCGTCAACGAGATCCTGCGCAATGGCGGCGACGAACCGCTCAAGCCGCACGATCCACTCCTGTTCAATTACAGCCAGCGGCCTGTTCTACTCAAGCCATAATAAGTTTTGCGCCCGTCCTCGCGCCACGAGAAGGAAT
>JBGTHH010000343.1:0-15565 GCA_041746275.1 Pirellulaceae bacterium
GACCCGAACTACGATGGGGTCAACGCCAGCGATGTCTCGGTGACCAACACGGATGACGACGCCGCGGGGATCACGGTGAGCCCGACCTCGGGGCTGGTCACGACCGAGGCGGGTGGGACGGCGACCTTCCAGATCGTGCTGACCAGCCAGCCGACGGCGAATGTCACGATTCCCCTGTCGTCCAGCAATCCGGCCGAGGGGACCGTCGCTCCGTCCAGCGTCACGTTCACTCCGAGTAATTGGAACGTGGCACAGACGGTCACGGTCACCGGTGTCGACGATTTTGTGGACGATGGCAATGTTGCGTATTCGATTGTGACCGCTCCGGCCACCAGCTCCGACCCGAATTACAACAATCGCAACGCTAGTGATGTCTCGGTGACCAACATCAACAACGATACTGCCGGGATCACCGTGACACCGACTTCTGGTTTAGTGACGACCGAGGCGGGTGGGACAGCGACTTTCCAGATGGTGCTCACGAGCCAACCGACGGCGAATGTCACGATTCCCCTGTCGTCTAGCAATACGGCCGAGGGGACCGTCGCACCGTCCAGCGTCACGTTTACGCCCGGCAACTGGAACGTGGCACAGACGATCACCGTCACCGGTGTCGATGATTTTGTGGACGATGGCAATGTGACTTATACCATCGTGACCGCGCCGGCCACGAGCAGCGACGCGAAGTACAGCGGTTTCAACGCCAGCGATGTTACTGTCACCAACACCAACAACGATACTGCCGGGATCACGGTGGCTCCGACTTCCGGATTGGTAACGACGGAAGCGGGTGGGACGGCGACGTTCCAGATCGTGCTCACGAGCCAACCGACGGCGAACGTCACGATTCCTTTGTCGTCCAGCAATCCAGCCGAGGGAACGGTCTCGCCGAACAGCGTCACCTTTACTCCCAGCAACTGGAATGTGTCGCGAACCATCACCGTCACCGGCGTCGACGATGCGGTGGATGATGGCGATGTGACGTACTTGATCGTCACCGCGCCCGCAACCAGCACGGACCCCAAGTACAACAATCGCAACGCCAGCGATGTGTCGGTGACGAACCTCAACAACGATACCGCGGGAATCTCCGTGACGCCGACTTCTGGTTTGGTTACGACCGAAGCCGGTGGCACGGCGACGTTCCAGATCGTACTGACCAGCCAACCGACGGCGAACGTCACGATTCCCCTCTCGTCCAGTAAACCAGCCGAGGGAACGGTCTCTCCAGCCAGAGTGATCTTCACCCCGAGCAACTGGAACGTCTCACGCACGGTGACCGTCACCGGCGTGGATGACTTTGTCGATGATGGCGACGTGGCTTATATGATCGTCACCGCGCCGGCGATGAGCAACGATGCGAACTACAACAATCGCAATGCCGCCGATGTTTCGGTGACGAACACGAACAATGATGTGGCTGGGATTTCCGTTTCACCAACCTCCGGCTTGGTAACGACCGAGGCGGGTGGCACGACGACATTCCAGATGGTGTTGACCAGCCAACCGACGGCGAATGTGACGATTCCCCTCTCGTCCAGTGATACGACCGAGGGGACCGTGTCACCGACCAATGTGATCTTCACCCCGACCAACTGGAACGTGCCGCAAACCGTCACGGTGACCGGCGTGGATGATATGGTGGACGACGGCGATATCGCTTACACGATCGTCACCGCGCCCGCCATCAGCACGGATACCAAGTACAGTGGCTTCAATGCGGCGGATGTATCCGTACTCAATGAGGACGACGATGAACCTGGAATCCAAGTGTCGCCGACCTCGGGTCTTGTCACTACGGAAGGCGGTGGCAGTGCCACGTTCCAAATCGTGTTGACCAGCCAGCCCATGGCTGACGTGACCATTGATCTTTCTTCTAGCCTGACCAGCGAAGGGACGGTCTCACCGACGAGCGTGACGTTTACTCCGGCCACCTGGAACGTGCCGATGACCGTGACCGTGACCGGTGTCGATGACGCGATCGTTGATGGTGATGTCGCCTATCTGATTGTGACCGCGCCTGCGAGCAGCTCCGATCCCATGTTTAACGGTATGAAGGCGGCCGACGTCCATGTCGTCAACCAAGACGACGACACGGCGACGCTGACGTTAAGTGGTGGCGGGATGGTAACGGAAGGGACGGGCGGGACAACGACGGCGGTGGAATTCACAGTGACGCTGTCAGCGGCTGTGCAAGGCGGCTTGAGCGTGACGTACGCAACGAGCGACGGTACAGCCACGGTCGCGGATGGCGATTATGTCGCGAACTCGGGGACGCTGACCTTCGACGGCACGGCGGGCGAAACGCGGACGATCACCGTGCTGGTCAACCATGACTCGAAGGTCGAGCCGGACGAAGTCTTTCAACTGGCGCTCGGCACGCTGACCGCCGCTTCGACCATAGCCGATCAGATCACCTTGGTGGGCTCGCCGGCCACCGTGACCATTCTCAACGACGATACCGCGACGATCACACTTACCGGTCCTGGCGAGGTGCTTGAAGGCACGGGCGGCACGACGACCGCCGTGACCTTCACGGCCACGCTGTCGGCGGCTGTGCAAGGCGGCTTGAGTGTGGCGTATGCGACCAGCGATGGCACGGCCACGGTCGCGGATGGCGATTACGTGGCCAACTCGGGGACGCTGACCTTCATGGGCACGGCGGGTGAAACACAGACGATCACCGTGTTGATCAATCAAGACGATCGCGTGGAAGATGATGAACAGTTCCAGCTCGCCTTGGGAGCCATTACCGGCGTTGCACCGGCGTTACTCGACAGCTTGTCGATCCAAGGAAGTCCCGCCACCGTCACCATTTTGAATGACGACGTCCCACGCTTGATCTTGAGCTCTCCGAACCTGTCGCAAGTCGAGGGAAGTGACGGCGCGACGACGGCCTATACGTTCACGGTCACGCTATCGGATCCGGTGTTCTCCGCCGGTGGTTTCGAGATTCCCTACATGACGGTGGATGGCACGGCGACGGCTGCCTCGGGCGACTATCAACCGGTCTCGGGGGTGTTGCAGTTCGCAGGCACGGCGGGTGAGTCGCAGACGGTGACAGTGCTCGTGAACCACGACACGCTGGTGGAAGGCGACGAGACCTTCCAGTTCGTACTTGGCGAAGTCACGGGATTGGAGCCGGGCGAGATCCTGCTGGTCGAGACAACGTCCTTGACGGCGACGATTTTGAACGACGATATGGCCAGCCTGACGTTGTCCGGCGTGAACACGTCGCAACTCGAAGGGACCGGCGGCACGACGACGGCTTATACCTTTAACGTTACGTTATCCGCCGCCGTTCAAGGTGGCTTTCAAGTGCCCTACACGACCAACGACGGCACGGCCACGGTGGCCGATGGCGACTACATCGACAACGACGGCACGTTGACCTTCCTAGGCACGGCGGGCGAGACGCAGACGATCACGGTGCTGGTCAATCACGACGCGAAAGTCGAACCGGACGAACAGTTCCAAGTCGCGTTGGGCGAACTACTGAACATTGCACCCCAGATACGTTCCGCGATCACCGTACACGGCAGTCCCGTGACAGCGACGATTCTGAACGACGACACGGCGACGCTGACGTTGAGTGGCGGCGGGATGGTGACGGAAGGAACGGGCGGGACAACGACGGCGGTCGAGTTCACGGTGACGCTGTCGGCGGCGGTGCAAGGCGGCTTGAGTGTGACGTACGCAACGAGCGACGGCACGGCCACGGTCGCGGATGGCGATTATGTCGCGAACTCGGGGACGTTGACCTTCGACGGCACGGCGGGTGAAACGCGGACGATCACCGTGCTGGTCAATCACGACGCGAAGGTCGAGCCGGACGAGGTCTTTCAACTGGCGCTCGGTACGCTGACCGCCGCGTCGACCATCGCCGATCAGATCACCTTGGTGGGCTCGCCGGCCACCGTTACCATCCTCAACGACGATACCGCGACGATCCGCTTCGTGAACTCGACTAGTTCGGTCCTGGAGTCAGCGGGTTCGCACAGTGTGACCGTGCGACTGGACGTGGCCAACGGCGGGACACTCAGCCAACCGGTGACCGTCAATGTTCAGGGGCTGGCGACGAGTACCGCGCAGACACCTGCCGATTACAGCTTCGTCACCAACACGATTACATTTCCCGCTGGTAGTCAGGATGGCACGACGCGTACCATCGGCATCACGATTGTCGCCGACGATATCGTCGAGGGCAGCGAGACCATTGACCTCGCGCTGTCGCTTCAAAACGGATCTGCGGGCATCACAATTGCCGGGCCGAACACCCATAGCGTGACGATTACGGAAGATCCCATGACCGCCAGTTTGGCTGGAGTGGTTTGGGCCGATGCGAATTACAACGGCGTGCGCGATGCCAACGAAGTGGGCATTCCGGGAGTTGCGATCACACTGGCTGGACAAGACGCTCGCGGTTTGACGGTGCGCATCAGCACGATGACCGACAGCGCGGGTGCCTATCGCTTCGCCGACCTACCGGCGGGTACCTACGAGATTACGCAAACTCAACCACTCGCCTTTCATGATGGCCAGGAATCGCTCGGCACCGTGGCAGGAGTTAGCGTCGGGCAAGTCGCTAGCGATCGCTTCACGGGCATCACGCTCGCCGCCGGACAGAGCGGAGTGAACTACAACTTTGGCGAAGGGAGCCTGCGAGCGCAGTACATCACGAATCGCCTGTTCCTGGTCTCCTCGCCACCGCTCACAACTACCATCCGCGACGCGATGGTTCGGGCCGAGCAGCAGGCTGGCAACACCGCCCAGGCCGAGTCGATTCGACTGAACAAAGTCGTCGAGGTGCGGCGGATTGGCAGTGACGTGACGATCACGGGTTCCAGCACGAACGACGTCGTCAAGTTTACTCCGGCAGCCACGTCAGCCGCGACCGATCAGCATGTGGTCGAGATCAACGGTGCCGTCTGGACGTTTTCAGCCGCCGATGTGAATGCGTTCACATTGCACGGTGGCAGCGGGCAAGATCAGATCGAGCTACGGGATTCCGCAGGCAACGACACTTTGCAGTCCGCCGGAGGCAGCGCCGTGCTGACCAACGAACACTTGCGAGTTGAGGCCATTGCGTTTGAATTGGTCCGCGCCGTATCCAGCCGAGGCGGCACGGACCAATCGCACAAGCAGGCCATCGATTTCGTTCTCGAGTTGGAAGGCAACTGGCTGTAGGAGCCTGTCCGAAAAGAGGACTTAGCCGATCAGTTCGCGGATGGGTCGACCATGGTTCACGATCGGCGTGGGGCGACCGCTGAAGTCCGCGATGGTGACGTTGGCGTAGTCGATACCCAAGTGATGGTAGAGCGTGGCCAGGAAATCATCGGGGCCGCAAATCCGTTCGATGACGTCCTCGCCGCGTTTGTCGGTGGCTCCGATGACTTGCCCAGCACGGGTACCGCCACCAGCCCAGAGATTGGAAAACGCTCGAGGCCAATGATCTCTGCCTGGTTGATTCGTGCCGGCCGGAGCACTGGCATCTCCGGCACCCGTACTTGGTTGGTAATTGATCTTGGGCGTCCGTCCGAATTCTCCGGTGACCACGACCAACACGCGATCGTTCAATCCACGTTCAAAGATATCCTCGACCAGCGCCGAGACCGCTTGGTCGTATGCCGGAGCACGGAAACGCATGGCGTCGAACACATGGTGGTTCACGGCATGATCATCCCAATTATTCACGCGACCACACAGCGGGCCACTCAGGCTGGTCGTGACGATATCGACCCCAGATTCGACCAGTCGCCGTGCTAGGAGCAACTGTTGTCCCCAAGCGTTGCGGCCATAGCGGTCCCGCGTGCGTTCGTCCTCGTGCGAGAGATCAAAAGCCACTTTCGTCTCCGGACTAGTTAACAGCGTCAACGCCTGCGTCTCGAATTGATCCAGCGCGCCCAGTTCGCCTTGTCGATCGAAGGCACGTTCGAGCGTATCGAGATTCTGCCGCAAGGCCACGCGACGATCCAAGCGTTGGACTTCGTTCGTCGCGGTCAAGCCGATGTTCGGCACGCTGAAATTTGGCAGATTCGGGTCGCCCGAGACAATGAACGGGCCATAGGCATCGCCGAGATACGCGGGACCGTTGTACTCCGTGGGCGGTTTGACACCCACGTAAGCTGGCAGCGGGTTCGTCCGCGGACCGGCTTGAGCACGCAGGTAATTGGAGACGGACATCCAATCGGGATAGCGCGGATGCGGTTTATCGCGCGTGTCGGGATCGCCGGTAAGTAACTGCATGGAGCCCGCGGGATGTCCACCGGCGGATTGCTTCATGGAACGGAGCACGGTGAACTTGTCGGCAATCTTGGCCTGCAGCGGCAGAAGCTCCGAAAATCGCAAACCCGGTACGGCCGTGGCGATCGTGCTGAAGGGACCACTGTACTCGCTAGTCGCATCTGGCTTTGGATCATACGTTTCAATATGTGATGCGCCACCGGGGAGCCACACCATGATGACCGCGGTCTTTTTCAGTTGCGACGCGGGGGAACTCGCGGCCTGCAGTCGCATCACACTCGGCAAGCTCAGACTGGCGAACCCCGCCATCCCGATACGCATGAAACCACGCCGATCCACGGGACCGCGACAGATACTCGACGACACTTCATTCCCAGGCCGCTGGCTCATTTGACTTCTCCCGCAGTGATTCGAATCGAAATCGGCTCGGACACAATGATGTCCACGATATCTTTAGGTTGGGCTTGGTCCGTCGCTAACTTCAGTTGCTTCGCCGCCGCCTCGACAGCCGCTTGAGCAGCTTGCCGTTGGGCCTCGGCTGCCGCCGCTGCTTGCTCAGCCGCGGACTTCGCCTCGTCGGTCGCGGCTTGAGCCATTTCGGCCAGACGCTTGGCTTCCGCAGTCAAGGTCGTCAACGCAAGCTCGGCTTGTTTATGATCGGCTTCGGCACGCAGTACCGCAAATGGATTATGGCGATACTTCGCGACCGCGCTGCCATAGAACGCAATCAAGTAGTCTCCCGGTGTTTTCTTCAAGGCCGCCGTATCGAGCACGACCGTCGAACCATTTTCATTCAGGGAAACATCAAATCGTGGTACATTCTCAAAGCCGCCGCCAAACGTTTTGAGTCCCATCGTCGCACCCGAGAACTCGCTACGTCGAGTATGCGTGAGCGGAATGGTCAGCTTCTCGCCCACCGTGACTTCCCACACCTTGGCCTCTTGCGGGCCAATCGACAAGGGAGCCAGTTCGGTCCCACTTACGGAAACCGGCACGTCCGCGAGTAATCGTGGGCTGGGAATCTCTTGCCAATGATCGGGCACCGGCCAAGCCATGGAAGTGAGTCGGCAGGGGCGAGTCACAACTTGGCCTTCGATCTCAGCTCGGCCCACGAACGTGGCGCTGGTTAGCCCGCGCGGCGCATCCTCGCGAGCGGTGATGAGCATGAGTCCCTTCGCTTGGCCGGACGGAATCCGCAAACCGCTGGCAGTCACTCCGGGAGGCAGCCCTTCCATCGCCAGATCAATCGGACCATCGAATCCGTCGCGACGAATCGCCACGACCTCCAATGCCATCGTCGCGCCGCCGCGCAGGGCGAGCGGTTTCGACAGCGCGTTGCGATCTCCGTTACGCAGCTCCATGTGCATGGCCCACGCGACCAGTGCGAAATCGGGCTCGGCACGACGAATGATTAAACGATAGACGTTACGTGGATCGTTGCGCGTGCCGCCAAACAGGTCCCGCAGTTGCAAGCGATGCAGGCCGTCTTCCTTAATCTCCAACTTGGCGAGAATGTCAGTCGAACCGCCGTTATAAGGCGGACCATCGTAAGCGTAACCATTACTCGACGGCCGCACGGGGCTGGGAATGTCAGTCAGCTCGGCTACATCGGTCAGCACCTCCCCCGCGTCGTCGCGACGTACGTGCTGGACCAAAATCGCCGGATCGGTGGGCAAGCCAAGCCGCTCCGAAGCCACCTCGACCCACCACACGTCTCCCTTGTTCGCCATGAACTCGAAGGTATCCACATCGGCCGCCGGATAAAAACTTCCCGCGATGTCGCACGGCAACGTAATCTTCTGCGCGTCGGCGGGCCCGTTGTTCGGTTCGGATTCACTCGTTGCGGCCTGTTCGGCGAGACCCGTCGGCGGCCACGAGAACGCGCTGACCGATTGCGTGGTTGGCAGATGCGGGATGGCAGCAGCGGCGGGAAGTTCTCGCAGGACGAGGCGATAGAAGTACGCAGGGCCACCTTGGAACGTCAGGTCGTGAACCTTGATCACATACTTGCCCGACTCGTTGGGCGTGAAGTCCAACGTTCCTCCGCGGCGTTCCACCACCAGATCGCGTCCCAAGGCATCCGCGACGATCAGGACAGGATTGAGCTTGGAATCGATGCCTCGCGCGGCACAGTCGACGACCAGCCGCTGACCTTGGTTTGCCTGTACGACGTAGTGATCCACGGCGCGAGCCGTCGTAAACGCGTCGCACGCCGTGTTAATCGCCAGTTCCCGAGCCGCATCGAGATTCGTGTTCGCTTGATCGCGCACGAGCTCAGGCAAGGTCCCCACCGAAAAGATTCGCGACGACGAAACGCCCAAGCGCGTCATCACGCGGGCTTCATGCAGCCCGATTGGCGTATCGGCCGCAATGCGGACCACATACTGGTTCGGGACGGGTGAGCCATTTTCGGCCAGCTTCGCAGTCGCGGTGATTCCGGGATGCGAGAAGTTCAACGACTCGACTTCCTCGAGAAAGTCACCGCTGATCGTGACCTCAAAGTCGGTCCCGACTTGTCCGCCCATCGGCATCGTCGTGAGCAATCGAGGCGAGGGTAAACCGACCGCTTGCGCCATGACCAACGAGGCGGAGGCCGCCCACGCGACTCCCACCAGGGCTGACCAGCAAACGCGCATACGCATGGTTCGAATCATCGGCACACCATTCCTAGTGATTGAACAAGAATTCCTTGGTGCTTAGCAAAGCCCACAATAAATCTTCGAAACGCTCTCGTTTGGAAATGGTCCCCGCCGCCGGAGCCCCCGGCGCATCCGCAGGCGGATCGGCGACATACGCCAGGGCCGTTTGCAGTTCGTCAGCACGGGGTGGACGCGCGAAAGCCGCTAAGTAAAGTTCCCGAATCTTCTCCGCGTCCGGTCGTTCGTCGCGGGTCAAACGGTCGGCTCGCCCGCCCGCCGTGGCTAACTTGGCTTTGATCTCCGCCGAGTTCAGCATGTGGAGGCTTTGAGCCAGATTCGACGATTGCACCCGTTCACACTCGCAAACACTGGTACTGTCCGGCCGACCAAAGACCGTGAGGAACGGCGACGAGCGGTTGTAGCTGTTATCGGGCAACGCGATGGCGCGTGTACCGGGTGGCAGGTTCGCGAATGTCGTCGCGGCACCGGTCAACTGATCCATCGCATCGAGCAACACTTCCGCCTGCATCCGTTTGGGATAGAAGTGCGAAAAGTTCTGCGAGTCGGCGGCGTTATGCTCGTTGGGCTGAGCACTCAGTTGATAGGTGTGTGATTGTGTAATCACGCGAATCAGCTCCCGCAAATCGAAACCGCTGTCCACAAAGTGCCGTTCCAAACCGGCGAGCACTTCGGGATTGCTGGGCGGATTCGAGTCGCGGATATCGTCCTCGGGTTCGATCAAGCCTCGTCGAAAAAAGTGCTTCCAGTAGCGATTCACCACGGCCTTGGCAAAGAAGGGATTATCCGGCCTAGCCATCCAATCGGCGAGGCGCAAACGTGGATCGTCATCCGGCGCAATGGGCGGAATCGCATCACCCAGCGCCGACGGTGGAATCAGTTCTCCGGATCGCGCATGCTTCGCACCGGCATCACCACGTTGATGGAAGATCAAATCTTCACCGCGCACCGCCGTGGGCTTGCGACCGATGCGGCTGAAAAAGGCGACGAGTCCATAGTAGTCGCTCTGGCTCCAACGCTCGAAGGGATGATGGTGGCATTGCGCACATTGCATCCGCACGCCGAGAAATAGTTGCGCGACGTCTTCGATTTGCTGATTGGGTTCTTTGACACGTTTGTACCAAGCGACGGGCGGGTTCCCCATGATCGTCCCGGTCGCGGCGAGCAGTTCCCGCACGAATTGATCGTACGGTTTGTTCTCCAGCAAACTGTCGCGCACCCACGAGTGGAACGCGAAGTTGGACGTGATATCGCTAGCATCGTCGCGGCGATTCTTGAGCAGCGTCGTCCACTTGTTCGCGAAGTAGTCCGCGTAATCGGGACTTCGTAGCAAGTCATCGATCCAGCGTTCTCGTTTGTCCGGCTCCGTGCTGGCGAGAAACGCTTCGGCTTCCTCGACGGTCGGCAGCCGTCCCGCGATGTCCAGCGATACGCGGCGCAGGAACGTGGCGTCGTCGCAGATCGGCGAAGGGGGCAGGCCGATTTCCTTCAATCCAGCAAAGATTCCTTCATCAATGAAGTTCTTCGCAGCAGGCAATTCACCAACATCCGCCCCCAGTGGGATCAAGGCGCTGGAGACAGCTACCTTATCCTGAAACCGAACCATGATCGCGACGCGTCCCGGCAGGTCGCCCGCCGTTACCAAGCCCTGGCCGGTCACTTCGGCCATCCCTGGATCGTTCGGCTCATATAGGGCCAGTCGAGTCACATCGCGTACGGAGCCGTCGGAGAATCGCGCCCACGCTTGAAGTTGTTGTTGTCCATGAAATGGCACCGTGCTCTTCTGCGGTTCGACATCGAATGACACCAACTGAATATCTGTGTCGCGCGAATCCGGCATGCCCTGCCCAATCCAGTCGCGCAGGACACGATACTCGTCGGAAGCCGGATCAATTCGCATGCCTCCGCCGTGCGGCAACTGGGCGGTCGCTTTCAATAGCAGCAAGCTGCGATCCGGCACGGCGGGGAACAGTCGCCGCCCGCGTCCTTCCTTGACGAGATGCTCGTAATCTTCTTGTGGCTCGTAGCCGAACAACGACAGTTGAAAACCGTTCTGTCCACCCCCGGCTTTCGCGTGACATCCTCCCGAATTGCAGCCCGCTTTCGTGAAGATGGGCACGACTTCATTGTGAAAGCTGACGATCCGGGCGTTGTCATCCGCCAAAGCCGAGTGGCTTCTCGTGCCCCAGCCGCTCAGGACAATCAACGAACAAACGACCGTGGTGGCCAGCAATGAAAGTCTGTGAGGACTGCCCATGGCACTCGCTCCAACTTTGGCTTGAATCACGATCGAGGCAGGCGATTGATCGCGAAAGGGTGGGATAACTCAACGAACCATGGCACGATCGAGAGGTCTCGTCTGTGCTGAACTACGGCTCTAAGCCTATCATAAATAACGACTTGGTCAATACAATTTGGCCGCCGAGCCAGGGCCGCGACGCTTGGGCTAACCCCGGACAACCACTTCTTTTCCGATACCTTTCCTCACCGAAAGCGTTAGGCCGTCGCAGTTGGTATACTCTCTCTTAAACATTCCAATTGAGTCGGACGAGGGACGAACGATGACTCGCATCCATCGACGAACCGTGCTTCAAGGCGCGGGCGTTGCGCTTGCCTTGCCCTGGCTGGACGCTATGCAGCCTGCGTTTTCCCGCGCGGCCACGCCTGACAAACCGAAGCGACGGCTCGTGGCGATCGACTTGGGGTTTGGTTTGCATGCCTCGAATCTATTTCCTCAGGAGTCGGGGCGGGATTACGCGATGACGCCCTATTTGGACGTGATCCGGGACTTTCGCGAGCAGTTCACCATTATCTCGGGCACGTCGCATCCCGATGTCGACGGCGGCCATCACGCGGCCAAGTCCTTCCTGACGGCTGCACCGAAGCCCACCAGTGCGAACTTTCGTAACACCATTTCCCTGGATCAGTTGGCCGCCGAAAAGATTGGGTTGGAGACGCGTTTCAGCTACCTGACGCTCGGCCAATCCGCCGGACGCGGTTTATCGTATTCTCGGAGCGGTGCGGAAATACCCTCGGAAAGTCGGCCGTCGCGGTTGTTCGAGAAGTTGTTTATCGCAGGCCCGCCTCAAGAGCAAGCGCGTCAGGTGCAACGTTTGAAGGACGGCCAAAGTGTCATGGACTCGGTGCTCGAACAAGCTCGACGGATGCAGCGTCGCTTGGGCGAGCGGGATCGCGAGAAGCTGGACCAATACTTCAGTTCGGTTCGCGAGACGGAACAACGCTTGGTCAAGGCGGAGCAGTGGGAACACCAACTGAGACCCAAGGTGGATATCCAGCCTCCACAAGATATTACGAACAGCGCGGATGTCATCGGTCGAGCCCGGTTGATGTACGACATCATGCACTTGGCCTTACAAACCGATTCGACGCGTCTGATTACATTCTTGAACGCCGGAGTCAACGCCGTTCCGCCGATCGCGGGTGTCGATCAAGACTACCACAACCTGTCACACCACGGTCGTGATGCCGAACGTCTGGCACAGCTCAAGTTGGTCGAGTTGGAACAGATGAAGATCTTCGCCGAGTTCCTGAGCAAACTCCGTGGGACGGCGGACCAGGAAAGCACGCTGCTCGATGGGACCATGGTCCTGCTCGGCTCGGATTTAGGGAACGGCAGCAGTCACGATAACCACAACCTGCCCATCATTCTCGCGGGCGGGGGATTTCGGCACGGACAGCACTTGGCGTTTGATCAACACAACAATTATCCTCTCCCCAACTTGTTCGTGACGCTCCTCCAGCAGCTCGGTTTGGAAATCGAACAGTTCGCGACCAGCACGGGCACCATGACGGGCTTGGCGTAATCGGATCGGATCGTGAAGTAGCAACGCTCGGAGCGGCTCCGCAGGAAAAAAGGGCAAGCGCGGGGTGGAGAAGGCCGATGATGAAGGAAGCACAACGGCCCGCATCATTCAGAAAAGTAGTCGCGATGCATTATCGTTTTCACGTCGGAACGCCGCACCCCAGCGGCAAATGGGAACATCAACCGCACACCGGCGTGGGGCACGTGTGGCGAGAAGCGACTGGCGACTGGCAGCTCGAGATGACGCATCGGCAGGTCGGTATGACGATTAAACGCGACCAGTATGCCGTCACGATACGGCGCGACGTGCCAGCCTACGAGGAGATGTTGGTCGGATTCTCCAGCAAGTCCACGGCGCTCGCGGCGGCCCGAAAACGCATCAACCTGTTAAGCCATTTGCGAGGTCCGCTCGTCAGTCCCTCCGTCCGGCGGCGTTGAAATCCGGTTCAGCTCGGATGAATCATCGGGCTTGAGGCGGCAGTAATTCCAAGGCCAGTTCCGCCATCACCGGAACGCTGGTTCGCAATGTCTCTTCGGCATCCGGGTAGAAAAGCGCCGAGTGCAGGGAGGGAGCCTGTTGGCCCAGCTCTTTGTAGCGATTCAGCCGGTTCGCTTCGACCGCACCCAGCCGCAGCATCAAGATCGGGACTCCCGCGCGGCCGTACTGACTGAAGTCCTCACCGCCCATCGAGGGTTCCGTATCGACCACCTGTTCGTCACCCACGATGCGACGTAGAGCCGGGTCGAGGCGTCGCGCTAAATCTTCGTCGTTATACAACGCCGGGGTGCCCTCGGAGATCGTGATGGTCGGTTCGGGCGCGTTCGCTCCCAGCGCCACCGCTTTGGCCTTGCGCTGAATGCCTTCAAGGAGCAACTGCCGAACATCATCCGCATAGCTCCGCACGGTCAATTGCATATGGCAACTGTTGCCGATGATGTTGTGCTTCGTCCCGCCGTGAATCGAACCGACGGTGATGACGGCGGGTTCAATCGGCTTGACCTCGCGGCTGACAATGGTCTGAATCGCCATGACAAACTGAGCGGCTTGGATGATCGGGTCGATGGTCGTGTGGGGATAGGCACCATGCCCACCTCGGCCGTGCAGCGTCACATCGACACTATCCACATTGGCCAACGCGAAACCGGTTCGGTAGCCGATCTTGCCCGTCTCCAGCCCGGAATCCACGTGCAAGGCGACCGCGAAGTCGGGCTTGGGGAAGCGTGTGAAGAGCCCGTCCTTGAGCATGGCTGTAGCGCCCGAGCCACGTTCTTCGGCGGGCTGGCCAATGAACATCACGGTCCCTTGCCAGCGATCCTTGTGGGAAGCCAAGTAGCGGGCCACACCGACCAGATTGGTGATATGTACGTCGTGGCCACAAGCATGCATCACGCCGACTTCGTTGCCGTCCTGATCCTCGACCTTGACCTGGGAAGCGTAGACCAGATTGGTTTGCTCGGTGACGGGCAAGGCATCTAAGTCGCTACGCAACATCAATGTGGGACCGGTGCCGTTACGTAGCAAACCGACGACCCCATGTCCGCCCACCTGAGCCGTCACCTCGACTCCGGCCCGCGACAACTCCGCCGCGAGTCGCTCGGCGGTTTTCTCTTCCTGAAACGACAGCTCGGGATGCGCGTGAAAGTGTCGGTACAATTCGACCAAGGAATCGATCTGCGAGGGCAGCCAATCCTGAGGCGTTTCGGCCTGAGCACGGACACACGAAAGACTGAGCAGCGAGAGTGCCAGACAAGCGAGCAACCTTCGAGTCGTTGTGATAGAGAAGTTCAGCATCTGAATACTCCGAAAAAAGTCTTGTTCAGTCCCTGACAGAGGGATTTTCACGATGGGGTATCGAAGTTAAACTGTCGGTCGATACATAACTGAGGCCTCCTTGCAGATACACGGCAGGTACCGGACGTCATTTTACCGGGCCTGCTTATTTTTTTCGCTCAGGGCAAGTAGCGACTCCTGATCCCAGGCAGCGGATTGGGCCAGGGCGATGATGCGGGGTATGATCTGACGTAGCGCTCGGGAACGGTGGCTCAAAACCGTTTTCACGGCACCGCCCAGTTGCCCGAAGGTGCGATGATACTCGGGAATCTCAAAGAGCGGATCGTAGCCAAAGCCCGCCTGTCCGCTGGGCGTTTCCAGAATGTAACCGCGGCAATAGCCTTCCGATTCAGCCCGCACCTGCCCTTGAGGATCGGAGAGCACGGCGTGACAAACGTAGTGAGCCGATCGGCGTTCACGGTCCATGCCCGCGAGTTCGGCGAGCAAGCGCGCGTTGTTTGAGGCATCCGTGGCCTGGTCTCCCGAGTAGCGTGCCGAGTAGATTCCGGGAGCACCCTGGAGCGCATCGACCGCCAAACCACTGTCTTCACCGAGCACCCAACAACCTAAGTGCTCGGCCTGCCGAGTCGCCTTGAGGATCGCGTTCTCGCCAAATGTTTCCCCGGTCTCTTCCACTTCGAGAGCGTCGGGAAAGTCGGCGAGCGTGCGTAGTGTCAACCCATGCGGCGCGAGCAACTCGGCGAGCTCGAGCCCCTTTTTGTAATTGTGCGTGCCGAGCACGAGTAACTTTGGTAAGGACATCGCGTACGTCTCCTGAAACCCTGGCAGGAGAGCATACCATGTCGCGATGATGGACTGGTGGAGGTAGGAGAAGAAATTGCGGTTCTGCTTTTTGCATGTGACGATCACAGACCCTTCGTGATCTTGCTCGGCATCGAGCTTATGCTAGCCCGGATTATTCATGAAGTCGGGAATTCTTGAGCCTCGCTGCTCGTCTAAAGGAAGACTCGGTTAACGACTTGGCCGCGAGAGAGTCGTCTACTTCCTCGC
>JBGTHH010000344.1:0-15523 GCA_041746275.1 Pirellulaceae bacterium
TCGTAGGACTTGGTGAAGTAGAGCGGTCGGTTCGTTTTCAGCTCATAGAATCGCGCGAGTTGCCCATTTGGCAATTGCGAAGCACGCAGGTACTTCAGAGCGGATGGAACCGGAGCCAAGAACTTCGGATCGGCCGTTTCCCGGTACAGCACCAACAGCGTGCGGAGCACGCCTTGCGATTCTCCACCCGTGACGGAGGCGGGTTCGAAGCGTCGTGCCCAAGCCGGTTGCATCTGGGCATTGTATTGCTGAGCCCAGGCGGGTTGCGGTTCAGGCATTTGCGCGAGCAAGATGAAGTCGCCCGCCCGCTTGGCCGCCTCAGCATAACGAGCGTCGCCGTAGACGCGTTCAGCCTCGAACATCACGCCGATCGTATCGGCCAGGGAGTTGTCGTTGAAGGTGTAATAGTTGGCGTATTTCAGATTGGGAAACTCGCGAGGCCATGTCGCCGGGTAGTTGGCCGCCACGATCGGATAAATCGCTGGATCGGGTGGTTCGCTGAATCGCTGTGGCCAACCACCGTTGGGAAACTGGACTTCGAGCAGTTTGTCCAAGGCATACTTCACGGCTTCGTGAATCGATTTATCCTGGAAAGCCAGCTCGCGGTCGACCTGCATGAGAAAACGCAGCGCGGCTTGGGTAGTGTCATCGTCCAGGGTCGAGACATTCCGCTGCTTGTCGTCGCCGCCGTCAACACGATAGACATACTTGCGTCGCGCTGCGGGATCGAATTCGATGCGATAATCCCAGCCGCCCGACTTGAGTTGCCCATGGACCAACGCCATCGCCGTCTCGCGCGCCGCTTCCAGGTAGTTGCGATCTTGTGTCGAGCGATAAGCGAACAGAAAAGCCTCGCCCACCGTCGGCGTACCCGGAGGCTGAACCCAAGCCGTGGTGCGCGACGCCAGATTCTCGCCCTCTTGTCGCGCGAGATCCTCGCTATAGCGCCAGAGGTAACCTCCGCTGGCCGAAACCTCGCGCCGAAAGAAGTCGGTCGCCTTGTGCAAAGCTCTTTCTGCCTCGACCTTGGTCGGCGGATTGGCCGCCGACCCGGTCCAAGGCATCCCGATGATTACCGCACACCACAATATCGCCGCTTGAATACGCATGAGAGACTCCTCGATCAGCAATTTGCCTCGGCAGCTAAAGTACTAGTTGCACAGGAGAGAGCATAACGCAACAGGCGAGAAGTTGCACGTTGGTGCGGGAGGGAGTGGTTCCAAGACGAGCTTGTGCCGCACGACAAAATTGGTTCGAGATGGAGAATCGCGGGGGAACTCTGACTGCCCCACCGGATTCAGTTCGTTTTTACGCCTGAGGCGCATTCGATCATAAGGTCAACTCAAACGTAAATGTGCGGCTTAGGTATCTCCAGACGCGGCGGCCTAATGACTGGGGCTCGACGATCAGCCGGGCTTGGCCACGTGTGCGATCCACAAGGGGCAGATCCGTCGGCGGCAGGAGGATTCTGACTTGATACATCGAATCGATCGGTCGGCGATCGGCTGGCGAACCCGATGTTCCTTGCGTGGCGACGTCGCCGAGCAATTCCGGAGGAAGTGACGCCAGGTCGATCTTGGCTATTTCCGCGACGGTGCCCAACAGCGTCGTGCTTCGCGCGTGATGAAGCTTAACCCGGACGCGTTGGCCTGGTCTGACGAAGCGAATCTCCGCGCCGCGTACCACGGCGACCGCATCCCAGGCGAGCGGGTCTCCAACCAGACAAACCAAGGTCCCCGCGGGGAGAAACACACCTCGATTCCATGGGTCCAACGGCGTGCCAGACCAAGGCGGCAATTCGTGACGATCGTGATCCTGGTCGTGAGCGGCTGGCCCGGACATGACGACACCGGATCGAGTGGACTTGATCACTAGTCGCTCGACGTCGGTGGTCCGCTGTTGCCAGCGATTGAACGTATCGGCCAGCGTCTCCTCCACCTCTGGAATGCGACTTGCCAACCTCGCGTCGTCGCCCCGCAAGGCGTGCAAGCTTCCGAGCCGCGAAGCGGCACTTCGATGTTCCCCCGATAACTGCACGACCTCGCGACGCAAATCAAGATTCTCCAGTGTCGCGAGAGGCTCACCGGCCAAGACCTTCTCGCCCACGGCCACGGACTCGACGAGCTGGCCAGGGACGGTGACGTAAGCACGTTGTGCTCCGTGGGGTTCCAGCAGAACGGGTGCCGCAACGCGATACGGCAACGGCACAAAGGCTAGGAATAGGATCGTTGCCAAGACGGCGAGCAGCGTCGCGGTCACTCGCCCACGCCGTAACTTCGCACGTCGTGACACATCGCGCAGCCGATGCCAAGCGGTCAGCATGGGTTGCAGTACGACGCCCACAACCAAAAGCAACACCAGCAACTGCCCGACAATCTGCAAACGATAGGGCCGGAGAACGGTCAGTAGGAGACCGGCAATCGCGATCAGCAACAGGCCATGATAGATACTCGATAGGATCGCGTAGATCACAAGTCGAGTCTGTGGTTGATCGTCGAGCGACTCATGGACGGTCGCGCGCTGGTCGGTGAAGAACTTGGACAGCGTCTGACTCAACGCCGCGCGCGAACGTGTCCACAGGTTAGGCATCTCGACGAAATCCGACAAAATGAAGTAACCATCATAACGCAGTAAAGGATTCGCGTTAAACAAGATCGTCGCGACGCCACTCACCAACATCACGTTCAGACTAATCGCATGCAGCAGACCGGGACGGCTGAACCACCACACGAACGCGCACAGTGTGGCCAGGAGCAATTCAAAATACATTCCGGCCGCGGCAATGGCGATGCGATGCCAGCGACTGCGCACGAGCCACGCGTCCGACACATCGCAGTACAGGCACGGGGTAAACACCAGCAGCATCAATCCCAACTCATGACACTCGCCACCAAAATGTTTACACGCCAAACCATGCCCCAACTCATGGAGCACTTTGGTACCGGCCAGCGCCAGCATGAGATAGAGCAGGTTAGGTCCCTGGAGCATCGATCGGAGACTTGGCAAGCGTTCGTGGACTTGATCCCAATGAAACAACACGGTGAACGCGGCCAGTAGCACTAACAGAAGGCTGCCAATCACCATGGGTTTTGCGAAGAGCCAATGCGTCGCGGCGTACAACTTGGTCAGGAATCGATCGGGGTCCACGCCGCGGAAGCGAATGGCGATAAAGTGCAGAAGTTGTCGAGAAATGTCCGCCGAACGTTGTCGTTGGCGGCGCTGGAGTAACAAGGCACCGGTTCCCGAGCCTTCCGTCAACAGCAAGCCGTCGCGATGGAGCGTGCCGAGCCAAGCCTGCAGGCGGCGGGTATTGATCTGCTTCGGAGCAAAACGCCGCGCAAACTCGTCGCGAATGTTCCGTAGGCTCGTGTTGCCATCCAGCATCTGAAGCAGCGAGAACTCCTCCTCGGCGAATTGAAAGAACGTTCCCGCCAACGGATCTTTGACGATCCAACGCGCCCGTCCGCGATAGGACTGCTGGCGCACGATTAGGTCGGGACGCATCCGCAAACGAAGCGGCTGATCCAGGACGGGCAGCGGTCTCGCTTCGCTTTCAGTGACGTTCATGGCGGTGTGGCGGAGCTGAGGGTTCAAGCAATCAGAATTCGCGTGAGCCCACGTGGGTGACGAGAGTTATCGGCCGGTAGTGGGCACTTCGATACGCATCCGCGCACGAAGTCCCGGTCGCAACACGGGTCCTGGGTTCGTGATCTCGGCCCAAACTCGCGTTTGACGATTCACCGGATCCACCTCGGGGCTCACAAACACCAGTTCGCCGGAAAACGTTTTATCCGTAGGCAAGGCCGACTCCAACGTGAGGCTAACCTTGGCTCCGACCAAATCACGAGCGGCCTGATCAGCGTCGATGAACCCTTCCGCGCGCAAGCGGTCGACGCGAATGACCCGCGCAATGGGCTCGCCAGGTTCGACCCACTCACCCGGCTTTTTAAACACTTCCACCACCACACCGTCCAAGGGCGAGGTGATTCTCCGCCGTTGGCTGGTCAGCGTGGCCGCTTCCACATCCTTGGCTTTGAGACTTTCCGTCAAGCCTGCAACCTCGTGCTCGTGCTGCGTGCGTAATAACTTCAACTCCGCCCTTGTGGCCGCTAGGCGCAGGTGAGCCAACTCCGAATCGGTAATGGCACGCGTGAACTTGTCGCGAGACTCTTTTCCACGCGTGTAGTCCTCTTGTGCCACCAGCAATTCCTCTTGAGCCTCGCGAACCGCCAACTCGTTCGCGGCCTCTTTGCGAGCGATCTCCAGTTCCACTTCGGCGCGTTGGCGTCGGATTTGAACTTCGCGGTCGTCCACTTGGGCTAGCACGTCGCCCACCTGGACTCGCGCACCCTCACGGACCATGACGGCCGCGAGCATGCCCGCTTCCTGAGCCGGGATCTCGACTTGTTCAGTCAACCGAAGCAAGACCGATCTCACATCAATCGATTCCGCTGCGGCCGTCGCGGACACCACCCACACGGCGATCATCCCCACCCACGTCATGAATCTAAAGCATTGCAACATTTGCGACTCCCTCGCGATATCCAGCACGACGGCACATCAACGCCGGCGAGTTCTAAAAAAAGAATCGAGCTTGAAGCACTTCCATCACCTCGCGCAACCAGACATAGCCCAGCGATCGCTTGCCACATTGGATCTTGCCGATCGCATCGGCTCCGGGTCGCAGTTCGTTCACCGCAGTTCGGTCAAACTGCACGATCACTTCCACGACGGGTTGGCGATTCTGGTCGAGTGTGGTGGTCTTCGCGACGCGTTGGACGGTGCCTTGATACGGAACTCCGGGATCGGTTGCCAGGGCAAAGACCACCGGCAGGCGATCACTCGAACCTTGTTCGGCTCGGAGCACATGGCCGATATCATGATCGCGGACCAACAATCGCAACTCCCAGGGTCCGTTCACATCCGCCACGCGTAACAGCAACTGCCCCCGACTGACGGGGCGGCCGTTTAGCAACTCCTCAACATCCCAGGTCAATACGCGACCGGTGATGGGACTGGGAATCTCGAGGGCGGCGAGCTGCGAGTCAATAAGTTGTAACTGCTGTTCTTGACTGTCGAGCAACACGCGAAGTTCTTCGGCTGTGGCGGAGAGCTGACCTGCGGTGAAGTCTCTCGACGACCTGCCCAGGATTCGTTGCGACTCGACGGCCAGCAAACGTTCGCGCGTGGCGGCTCGTTCTCCGACCAATTTACGCTGTTCCAGTTCGAGCGACGTGGATCGCAATGTCAGTAGCCGCGCCTCGCGTTTGACAGGCGCGTCGTGCTCGACATTCACTTCGACGATCTCTCCGTCAACGGGCGCGAACACATTCTGGAGCCGGCTGGGTTGTAAGGTGCCGCGCGCCTCGATGCGAAACTCCACCGGAATCAGGACGAGTGCCAGCGTAAGGGCAAGTAGCACCCCACTGGACCAGAGCCACGTAGCTCGGTGGTCGCGATCCGTCAGCGTCGACAGGCCACGCCACATGCGGCGGAAGGGCACACGTTCGTGAATTAGCGAGTTGTGGAGTGCCAGACCGGACTGCGCCGCCGCGACCTCGGTGCGAAAACGAAACTGGTCATCAAGCTCGGCCGAGAAGTGCTCGATGATGAACGCTCCGAAGACCGGAGGCGGTGACTTCGAGTCGTCGTCGACTTGCGGTGCCAACGGAAGAATCGCCACGACGCGGGCATGTGTGTCGTCGACATGGGCTTGCAGTTCGGGAGCACTTTCCGGTTTGAGTTCTGTCGCGTTGCCATACCACCAAGGCTCGCCCGTGCGTGTGGCGAGGGTGGCCAGCTTTTCCAAACTGGCTATCGTACGGCTCCGGCGTTCGGTGGTGGCCATGCCGCTGACCGCACAGATCTCGCACTGTCCACCGCGACGCCGCGCGATACTAACTCGATCGCATCCGATGAACTGGCGGGCTTCGTTGACAATCTCATAGGCCGTGGCCGTCACGTCCAACGATCGATGGATGCGACTGACCAATCGCTCCAACTGGCGCGCGACACCGGCTTGCCGCCGCATCCGATGGACCTGTTGCCCGCGATGATAGTCCGCGGCGATTTCCGCCACGGCGGCGAGGATGCGTCGCGTATTCTCGCGCGCATCCAAGTTGAGGAGAGCTGGCATCCAGAATTCCAGGACGGAGTATACGTCGCCGTCGAATTCCAGCGGGCAGTAAACTACCTCGCTTTCGGTAGGCTCGCTTTCGGCAAGCCAAACGACTCCGTCCGCGGTCTTCTGCTCGGCTGCGTTCGATGACGCCGAGTCGGACAGAAACTGTGGGGTCCTCGCGCGTCGCGCGGCTTCCAGGCGGCGCATCCGTTGGGACTGCCCGATCGCTGGTGATGTGTGATCGCCGCGATCGCCAGCGAAGATAGCATCTAGCTGATAGCTTTGACCGGCGATGTGCCACAAGTGTCCTCCGTCCGCACCGATGGCTCGCGCGGTGCGAGCCAGCAGAAGTTGCTGGAAGGCAGACTCATCCAGGTTCGAGCGAGCTGACGCGGCGATCTCCTCGAGCAAGTTCTCGATTTCTCGCCATGTCTCGGCAGAAGTGGGCGACGGTAACGAAGCGTCGATATCCATTTCCGAAGTTTAGCGAATCTATTGAACTGGGGTAACGTCGAGCGGAGTCGGCTAGCACTTTGCGTCAGGCATCCGCGGTCGGTTCGCCTGGCAAGGTTTTCCGATTGGGTGAATTTTAACGTGTGCCGGACACCGCAAGATGCCGATTATACCGATCAGGAGAAATATGCGGGGGCGAACTGCGCCGAGATTGCCCCAGAATCGCCCAGGCTGCCTACACTTCGACACGATGAATCGACACCTCCGAACCGCTGCGCTCGTCGGACAAATCGCCGTAATGCTGGCGACCGGTTGCGGACTGCGCGAGTCGGAGTTTCGCTTCGGAAACGACCTCGGGCATTTTGAGGAACTGATCGTCGAGGCGAGCTATCCGGATCAGTTCGTCACGGATTTCGATGATCCCTCCCTGACGACGCAACCTCTGGGAGCCGACACCCAGCCCAGGCAACCGTGGTTGCTGACGGTCGAGGACGCCGTTCAGATCGCCTTGGCGAATTCGCCGGTGCTCCGGGACCTGGGTGGCTCGGTGCTCCGGTCGCCCGAGAATACGCGGACGATTCACGCGCCCGCGATTCGCGAAACCGATCCGCGATTCGGGGTGGAGGCGGCCTTGAGCGCGTTCGACGCGCAACTCGCTTCCACCACGCTGTTCGAGAACAATGACTTCGCCGTAAACAATCGCTTCTTGGGTGGTGGGGCTAATGTCATCAAACAGGATCTCATGGTGCATCGCACGGAGATCACGAAGCGAGCGGCGACGGGTTCGACGTTTACGGCGCGGCACAACATGGACTACGACAGCAATAATGCGCCCGGCAATTTGTTCCCCAGTGCCTGGCGCGTGAACTACGAGGCGGAAGTCCGGCATCCTTTGTTGCAAGGCGCGGGAGTCGAATTCAATCGCATCGCCGGTCCCAATGGCACACCGGGGGCCATGAATGGCGTGCTGATCGCGCGTTTGAACAGCGATATCAGTGTCGCCGACTTCGCCATCGGGCTGCGCGACTTAGTGAGCAATGTCGAAAACGCCTACTGGGATCTCTACTTCGCCTATCGCGATTTGGAGTCCAAACACGTCGCACGCGACGCGGCGCTGACCACGTGGAGACGCGTGCAGGCCTTGGCGGAAACGGATGACAAGGAAGCTCAGGCTCGCGAGCAATACTTTCGTTATCAAGAAGAAGTCGAGACCGCGCTCTCGGGCCGGATCGTGGAGGGAACGGAATCGTACAACGGCAGCAGCGGCGGTACGTTTCGGGGTTCGCTGGGCGTGTATGTCGCCGAGCGTCGCTTGCGATTGCTGTTGGGGATTCCGATTAACGACGCGTATGTGATTCGTCCGGCGCGCGATCCGGTGATTGCCAAAGTCGTGTTCGATTGGAACGAGATCGCGCGGGAGGCCCTCTATCGCCGCGAGGAGATTCGCCAGCAGATGCTGCGGGTGAAACGCCGCGAGTTGGAGTTGGCCGCGAGCCGCAACTTTCTCCTGCCGCGTGTGGATGCCATTGGACGCTATCGCTGGCGGGGCTTCGGCGATGACCTGCTCCATCCCGATCGCGACGGTCGCCCGAGATTCGACAACGCGTACATGGATCTGACCTCGGGTGACTTTCAAGAGTGGCAACTCGGCGTGGAAGTCATCGCTCCTTTCGGATTCCGTCAAGCGCATGCGGCCGTGCGGAACGCTCAACTTGAGTTGGCGCGCGAACGGATGATCTTACGCGAACAGGAGCGTCAAGTCGTCCACGATTTGAGCAACGCCGTCGCCGACATGCATCGTGCCTATCAGAGCTGCCAGACCGCGTTCAATCGCCGAGTCGCGGCGCGGAAGCAACTGGCCGTGCTGGAGGAACGCGAGAAGGTCACGACTTCGATCGATGTGAACGCCACCTTGGATGCCCAACGCCGCGCGGCCGACGCCGATTCGCGATACTTCCGCGCATTGGTCGAATACTCCATGGCGATCAAGAACGTGCAGTTCGAGAAAGGCACACTCTTGGAATACAACGACGTCTATCTGGCCGACACCGCCTCGGTCGAGGAGACTCGCCCCCACGATTCGCACCTCCAACCGACCCTTGCCACGAGCGGCGGGGGAGCGGCGGACGCGGGCTCCGAGCCGATCGCACCAATTCCGAATCCGGAAATACTGCCGGATCGTTCCGCCGAATATGCACCACCGCCTGCCCTGTCTCCACGAATGGCGCGGCTCCCGGCTCCGACCATGTCCCCGCCTCCACCGACGGAACCCAGCGTGATCGTCGATCGCGAGGGACCGTAAGTCTTGTACGCAAGCAGTTGCCTTGCGAGCCGCGCGATGCGACGATGGTGTTTGTCAGTTCCCCGAGGGTGTGGACTCGGCAGTTCACCTTCGGACGTTAAACGCTTGACCTTGCGCCGGCTCCGGCTACATTGGCCCCATCCAACTTGCGGCCTTGCTTACGAAATGGAAACGCGATGAAAACCATGATGTCAGTTGTTTTGTGGTGCGCGGTGAGTTTGCTCGTGGCCTTGTTCACGAGTTCTATTCAGGCTGCCGATTCGGCGATTGTGTCGAGCGAATTCATCTACCTCGACGTTCCCTTTCCGGAGTGCCATGCCACGACGATTGCCGAAGCTGCGGACGGCACGCTGGTGGCCGCGTGGTTTGGCGGCACTCGGGAAAAACATCCGGATGTCGGCATTTGGGTATCGAGGAAGCTGCAAGGAGCTTGGACAGCGCCTCGGGAAGTCGCCAGCGGTGTGCAATCCGCGGAACTACGACACCCGTGCTGGAATCCCGTGCTGTTTCAACCTAGCGAAGGTCCGTTGCTACTGTTCATCAAAGTCGGCCCCAGCCCGGATACGTGGTGGGGCGAGATGTTGGTCTCGTCGGATCACGGTCAGACTTGGAAGGATCGGCGTCGTTTGCCCAATCAAGGTATCGGTCCCGTGAAGAACAAACCGGTGCAATTGGCTGACGGTGCGATCTGGTGTCCGTCTAGTTCCGAACACGACGGCTGGCGCGTGCATCTGGAAGTGACACGCGATCTCGGCAAGTCGTGGTCCACGATCGGCCCATTGAACGAGAAGGATCTCGGTGCCATTCAGCCTAGCCTACTCACGTATGCCGACGGTCGTCTACAAATGCTCTGTCGCAATCAAAATGGTCGCGACGGCGACATTTGGCAGACGTGGTCCGCCGACCGAGGTCAGACTTGGAGTCCGCTCGAAGCGACTGGCTTGCCGAACCCCAATTCGGGAACCGACGCCGTGACATTGCGAGATGGCCGTCAGTTGCTGGTTTACAATCACTCGCAACGAACGGGAGCATTTCCCTCGGGACGCGAGACCTTGAACGTGGCGGTCAGCGAAGACGGTCGCCAGTGGTCGGCGGCCTTGGTCCTGGAACGAGGCAAAGGTGAGTACTCGTATCCAGCGGTCATCCAAACGCAGGACGGTTTGGTTCACATCACCTATACTTGGCGTCGCAAGCGGGTGCGACATGTTGTGGTTGATCCGAGCAAACTGCAACTTTCGCCGATCGTCGACCGGATGTGGCCGGAGGGTGTCGAAACGCTGACGGCCGCGGAAGAAGTCGCACCCCTCTCGTCGGACGCCAAGCTTGGTCAAGCGAATCGCGTGCCCTTGGAACGCCTGCGTTATCGACAGGCGGATGCCACGAGCTTTCTCGGTGTCGGTCTGTGGGCCTGGCCTATGCCGATCGACTGGGATGGCGATGGGGATCTCGATTTGATCGTGTCCTGCCCCGATGTCCCGTATGCCGGCACATACTTCTTCGAGAATCCCGGTGGAGGCAAGCTTCCCACCTTCAAGCCGGCGGTCAGGGTCGGTGAACGCCAATCCAATGTGAGTGTGTCTTATGCGAATGACCTGGCCCGAGTGCTCGTTCCCGGACGTGAGCTGACGGACTTTCGCGAGCAACTCTTCCGGCAAACGAAAGTGATCCATCCTCAAACGAATATTCATCCTAACAAGGTGCGGCAAAACATTTGGCGGTACGTCGATTACGATGGTGATGGGAAGCTCGACCTGATTGTCGGTGTCGGCGACTGGACCGATTACGGTTGGGACAACGCCTACGACGCGAACGGCAAGTGGAAGAATGGTCCGCTACACGGCTATGTGTACTGGCTTAGAAATACACGAACGAGCGAGCAGCCCGAGTACGCGCCCCCCGTGAAAGTCCAAGCCGCAGGTCAACCGGTGGATGTGTACGGGATGCCCTCCCCGAATTTCGCGGACTTCGACGGTGACGGAGATCTCGATTTGCTGTGCGGCGAGTTCCTGGATGGCTTCACCTACTTCGAGAATGTCGGCACACGGACTCAACCGGTCTATGCGGCGGGACGTCGCCTGCAGCGTGAAGGCCAGCCCCTGCACATGGACTTGCAGATGATCGTGCCCACCGCGATCGACTGGGACGGTGACGGCGATGTCGACTTGATTGTGGGCGACGAGGACGGACGAGTGGCCTTGGTGGAACATACGGGACGCGTGATCGATGGCGTCCCTGAATTCTTGCCGCCGGAGTACTTTCGGCAGCAGGCCGAGTTCGTCAAGTTCGGTGCGTTGGTCACGCCGGTCAGTGTGGATTGGGACGACGATGGTGATGAAGATCTGATCTGCGGTAACTCGGCGGGATACATCGCGTGGATCGAGAATCTGGATGGCGGGAATCCGCCCACGTGGGCCGAACCGAAGTTGCTGAGCGCTGGGGACGAGGCGATTCGGATTCAAGCCGGCTCCAACGGCTCGATCCAAGGGCCCTGTGAAGCGAAGTGGGGCTATACCACGCTGAGTGTCGCGGACTGGGACCACGATGGCCTGCGCGATCTGATCGTCAACTCGATTTGGGGCCAGGTGATTTGGTATCGCAATATCGGGACGCACGGCGCGCCGAAACTTGCCGCGGCGCAACCGATCGTCGTCGACTGGCCCAAGGATTCCGCAGTGCCGAAGCCCGCCTGGAATTGGTGGAATCCGCAGAACAACGAGCTCAGCACGCAATGGCGGACGACCCCCGTGGTCATGGATCTCGATCTCGACGGGCTCAACGATCTGGTGATGCTGGATCATGAAGGTTATTTGGCGTTCTTCCGCCGCAAGCGTGAGGGAGGAGAACTGAAACTGGCTCCCGGCGCGCGCATCTTTCGCGATGCAAGTGGCGAACTATTGCAATTGAATGCCGCTGAAGCGGGACGTAGCGGGCGACGAAAGTTTTGTTTCGCCGACTGGGACGGTGACGGCCGCCTTGATCTGCTGGTCAACAGCACTAATGTCAACTTCTTCCGCAACGTCTCGACCAGCGAACAACCATGGATGTTTCACGATGAAGGTCCGATCGACGAGACTCGACTGGCCGGGCATACCACCAGCCCCACCGTTGTGGACTGGAATCGCGATGGCCGACCTGATTTGTTGATCGGGGCCGAGGACGGACATTTGTATTATCGACCTAATATCGAACTCTTACGCTAGTGGAGTATTACCGAAAATGATCACGTGACATCGGTCTGGAGCCCCTGTCTGTAAATGGAATCTGAACAACCGGTCAGACCAGGGAAGAATGGATCCGCCGGGTTATGTCGGATGATCGGCCAGGACTTGTTGCCACACCTCGCTCAGCCTTGTCGCCGCGCGGCGAATGTCGAAGTCAAGTTCGATGTGTTCCCGCGCGGCGACGGCCAATCGCTGCCGTAACGGTTCGTCGAACGCCAGTTCGACAATGGCCTGGGCCAAGGCCGATGAATCATCGGGAGGCACCAGTCGCGCCGAAACACGATCGGTGAGGATCTCGGTCGTTCCGCCGACCGCCGTCGCGATGATCGGCAAGCCCGCAGCCGCAGCTTCCAACAAGACACGCCCCAACGGTTCCTGCCGAGCGGGATGAATGAGTAAATCCGCTTCCCGCAGGAGCTGAGCGACGTCATCGCGATAACCTAGCCGATGGAATCGCTCGCCCAATCCATGACGAGTGAATTCGTCGAGCAAGTGTTGTTCGTAAGCCACACTCTCCGCCTTCACCGAGTTTCGTTCGCCCACGACGACGAAATGGACATCGGGAATACGAGCGGCCACAGCCGGTGCGGCGGCCGCCAGGACATCCAGCCCTTTCCGCAATCCAATCTGGCCCACGGTCAGAAGCACTAGAGCATGGGGAGTCAGTCCCAACTCGTGGCGCAATTTCTCACGGCTTCGACACGGGGAAAACTGTTCGCAATCGATTCCGTTATAGACAACTCGCGTTCGCTCGTCGGCGAGCCCCTGAGCCACAAGAAATCGCCGAGTGGCGGCCGAAACGGCCAGCAGCAAGCGATTCTGATTCAGGTCGCGGATCGCCGACTGACTCAGCTTGATGATGTCTCGCAGGTGCGATACGCACGGTTGTGACAATCGGAGGGAAACGGCTCCCGTCAGCCGGCCCATGGCCAAGCTGTTCGCGTGAACCACAGCGGGAGCGACCGTTTGAATGGCTTCGACGATTTTTTGGCAAGCGACCTCTCGCGGCAGTCGTCGAGCATGTTCATCCAGCAGCGAGAGCGGTACGTGGTCGACCCCTTGATTCCGCAAGGCGTCCGCGAGTCGGCCTCGGGGTGGAGCCAACCCGATGCACTCGAACGATGGGGAGTTCATGAATTGGATCGCCTGCAGCATGGAACGCTCGCCACCGTTTAAGGTTGGATACTCAAAGAGGATAGCGATTCGATGGGGCATCAGTGTTTCAGGGTCATTTGTCACTAGTCGCAAGTCACGTTAATACTGATGCTACTCGTATCTGACATATTGGTGAATCCTGGCGAGACGACGTCGGCAGCCCGCCACTGGCATTGCGGGAATTCCGATGAACAAAACCTCAAGTTGCTGCGTCTTAGATGACGTGTGGCGGCTACTTGTCTGTCGTCCAATCAGCAGCGGCGAGGGGAACTGCCGTCCTGTCAACCGCAGGGAAGACGTTTGCTATCTACTGCATGCGTCGCGGATGTCAAGCTGCGGAGATCACGTCATGCCTCAGGAAAAGAACTCGTCGGCACAACTCGTCTTAGTCGATCACCCCGGTTTAGGCCGCATCCACGTGGAAATGGAAGCTTTCTTCGAATTCAGCTTCTGGATGGCGGAGGAACTGGAAGACTTGATCGCTCGCTGGTCTCCATTAGCGGCACCGAATGCCAAACGTCAGCATCGAAGCGAAGGTCTGGGTAAGCAGCGGTAGTTGAGCGTGTTGTCTCGCCTACTCGGGCGAGTCAATCACGACGGCGTGCAGCTTATTCCTCGCTGGGCTCCGTATCCAATTCCGTCGGCGAAGCGGTGAAGGTTGCCTCCTCAACGGAATCGAAAACGAGGGGGCCGATCGGCTCTGACGGAAGCGAGGCCGCAGGAACATGGACTCTGACGACAGCCGGTATGCGGCGTTGAATGCGGTCTTCTACCAACTTCATAGCCACGCGTTCCAGCGGATCGACTTTGTCTTGACAACTGCAGAAGAGCGCCGTGATTGATCCATTAGCGCGCTCCCGATGGTGACAGACCGGACATTCCCAAATTCGACGTAGATCGTACTTCAGTCGCTCGTAGGGGCCCTTCACTTCAACCTCGACTGACGTTAACGACCTTGATGCGCGTAGTACGGATTGCGACCGGCGGCGTGATCGGTGACATCGAGAATGGCTCCCACTTCGGGAATGGCCTGTCGAATGGCGGCTTCGACACCATACTTCAGGGTCACTTTCGCTTGGCCACACCCCTGACAACCGCCACCCATCTGAATGTAGAGATTGTTGCCTCGCACATCGAGCAAATGCACCACTCCGCCGTGACTGGCCACCGATGGATTGATCTCGCTCTCCAGAATCTCCTCGACTCGAGCGCGAATCTCTTCCGCCGGTGGGATGTTGTCGCGCAGCTCATCGCTCACGGCGGGTTCGCCCGAAGCCAAATGCTCGCGAATGGCGGCACCGATCTGCCGACCCATGGCTTGCCACTGTTCGGAAACACCTTTATTCACGGTGATCTCATCGTGTGAAATCAACACGGAAGTCACGCCTTGAATGGCGAACAAGCGGCTCGCCAACGCCGATCCCGCCGCTCGCTCCTTCTTGCCAAAGTAGAAGGCGGACTCGGGATAAACCGGTCGATCGACGGTGAAGCGGCAGGAGTTATCAGTAATCGGAGTCGCGGTGATACGAATTTCGTCTGCGGACATGTCTGTCTCCGTGATGTCGAGTGCCATGGGTTAGGCTCTAGTATACCAACCGCCGACCGTTGACGGTAAGGGACTTGTGGTCGACTGTAACCAGCGATCCGGTCAGTTCCGCTGGACTTCATCGGTCCACACTTTGAATGACTCAAGCTGATTGACACCAAAGGTGGTGGTCAGCGCGACGTCGGCCGCGTCGCGACCACGGGCCATCAAGACACGGCCGACCCGCGGCACATTGTTGCGGGCGTCGAAGGCATACCATTGGCCCCCCAGGTAGGTCTCGAACCAGGCACTAAAATCCATCGGACTGGCGGCGCGGGGCACACCGATGTCTCCCAGGTATCCGGTGCAGTAGCGGGCGGGAATATTACAGTTCCGGCAAAATGTAATGGCCAAATGCATGAAGTCGCGGCAGACGCCCACGCGCTCGCGATAGACCTCCAGGGCGGTTCGATTGGCGCGGGCCTGCTGGTAATCAAAGCGAATGTGCCGGTGGACAAAGTCGCAGATCGCCTGCACGCGCGGCCAGCCCGGTGCCGTTTGCCCAAACAGACTCCACGCCAGATCCTTGAGTTCGCTATCCACTTCGCAATACCTGCTGGCCAGCAGGTACAAGAGCGTTTCATGTGGCAGATCCTGGACCAGCGCTTGTGACGCGTGAGGAGCCTGCAAATCGGGAAGGCCGCAGTCCTCGACGAGCGCTTCGTTACGAAACACCACGCGCCCCG
>JBGTHH010000345.1:0-1740 GCA_041746275.1 Pirellulaceae bacterium
ATCTGCGTTGAACCTTCTCCTGCAACGTGCTACTCGACTTCCAGATTAGTGGCCAATGCCCGTAAGTGAGCGAGTACCGCCGCGTTCGAATCGGATTCGGCCATCGCCACACTTACCGAGAATGGTGGAGCTTGTGCCTTCTCGCGCAGAACTCCCAAATAGTGTTGGAGCAAGAGGCGGCGTTCGCGAGTGGATTGCAGGAGGAAATGCATCCAGAGCCACGATTCCGCGTAGTCGATCTGGCTCATCTGCTCCAAACCTGTGAGGTTGTTGAGCCGTTCGAGATCGGGACGCCAGCCGTTCTGTTCGGCACGCCGGTCGAGTAACTCGATGTGGGTGGGATGCAAGCCGTCCCAACCACGTGGGGTCTCGAAGTATTCCGCGAGTCCCTCGTCGATCCACAACGGCAGATTGGGAATCACGGCATGCAAGTATCCGTGGGTCACCTCGTGACGCAAATCCTCGGCGACGCGTTCGCCCCAGTGGGCATAGACGGTCAACCGCGTGTCGCTCTCGACAAAAAACGCGCGGCGATAAGGCAAATCCGGAAAGTGCTTCCCAATGTAGCCCTGATAAGTCTCCCGCTTGTCAAACAAATAGACATGAATCGGCTCGTCGGAAACCGGGATATTCAATTCTCCTGCGATATCGCCACGCAGCGCGAGCAGCTCCTCGACCAACCGGTGGCGGCTGGCAAGTTTGAAGTCGCTGTAGATGACAAGCTGATCGCGGACGACACTCAGGTCATTCGGCAGCGCGGGGGCACTCCTAACCGTCGCACAGCCCAAGAGCAGGCTCCACGGCAGCACTAGCCAGCAACACAACCTGACGATCCCTCGCAACGCCACTCTCTCCGCTTGAGAACCTGTCCGAAAAGGGGTCTGACCCTTTGGAGGCGAGTCGATTTCACTTGGTTTTGGCCTCGTCGGAGAGGGTCTGACCCCTTTTCGGACACTGATCAAGAAAGACTCCGCACAGGATTCTATCAGATCAACCAGGAGCCACGAACCTCAGAATGGCTAGGAAGAGTTGGAGTTCCGGCTTTAGCCGGTAATTGGCAGCCTGAAGGCTGGACTCCAACCCGCATTTTTTCACAGCCTCTCCGCGGCACCGACCTGTCGCGCGAGCAGTTTGTCCAGCTCCTCTTGCAACCGATCGAGGATCGTATCGTAGGAGAACGCGCCCAGTTCCTCGGTCCCCCGTTTCAAGTTGACGAAGTTCGGCCCACACCACAGTCCCAGGTCCGCGTCGTCGGTCTCACCGGGACCATTCACTCGACAACCCATCACCGCGATGGTGAGCGCTTGGTCCTTGGCGTAGGCCGTCATCGCCTTGACTTGCTGAGCCAACTCGATGAACGCCTCGTTCTCGACGCGCGAGCAACTGGGACATGAAATGATGTTTAATGTGTTCAAGCCATAATCGACCACCGAACGAACGCGTCCCGCGGCGATATCGGCGAGGATCTGGCGACCCGCTTGAATCTCCTCGGGCTTGTTGGCGTTCGGCACGGTCAACGAAACTCGAATCGTGTCGCCAATACCGCGACTGATCAGTTGCTCGAAAGCAATGCGCGTTTTGATGATCCCGTCGGGTGGCATGCCGGCTTCAGTCACGCCCAGGTGCAGCGGAACATCGGGACGCGCGGCGGCGAATTGTCGATTGACGGCGATGACCACTTGTGGATCGGAATCCTTGAGCGAAACGCAGTAGCGTGTGAAGCCAAGCGAGTCGAGCAGC
>JBGTHH010000346.1:0-4151 GCA_041746275.1 Pirellulaceae bacterium
GGGTGTGGTCCGCTCTATGCCGCAGTTTTTCGAGGTTTCTGATCAACCGTTATAGGTGATTTAGCGGGAGTTGCTGGCACGGGCATGGCGTGACTCTTGAACCCCTTTTGTCGGACGTTGTCCCAGATGCGGCTGAGCGAGATCGTACGCAGCATCAGTATGGGCGTGCCGCCTTGAACGGTCCACTTCATTCCCGACTGCTTGAATCGCTGGGTGAAGAGGACCTTGCAAGCGGCTTCGGTGATTCCGCTTCCGATGGGCAGTTTCCTGCGGCGACACGTTACATAATCCATTTTGCCAGCCCGTTGTCGCAAAAAGTTGTAGGCACCGTCGTAGACTTCCTCCGATCCCACCAGTCCCCGGATCGATAACAAGGCTCCCGCACTTCGAAGAACTCGAAACACGCCACCCGGCTTCGTTTTCAGGACTCGCCGCTGCTTGGCCGCCCAGGCGAATGCTTCGCGACCAGGACCAAAGATCGCTTCTGCTAACTTCGTGATGTACAAGCACGCGTGATAATAGTCCACGACCCACTCCCAATTCAGCCGCTGGCCTGGCTTGCGAGGATTGACCATCGTCGTCAAGACTTTCTCGAAGTATTCTGTGGGGTGATGGCCGCAGTCCGTGACGTAATGCAGTCGTGGCAGGGGGCCATCCCACCGCTTCAAGGTGTCTTCCAGAAGACGCGTCAGATCGCCCGTCAGAATCAACTGGCCTGCTTCAGGCATCTGACCCAGGTAAACCGTTCCCAGCCGCTGTCCCCAACCATTGATCACCGATACGGTAGCCGCCGCGCCTTCCCGGTACTGTTTCGACTGCATCATCGGCAACATGCAACCGTCCCGGCCGACGCTCAGCGTAAACCGCCAAGGTCCGCCTTCCGAAGCCGCTTGCCGCAACCACTCCAGCAGCTGTTCGACCTGCGCCGCGTGGCGCTGTTCCCCCATCGTTTCCGCCACGGCGGCAGTAACCTTCCGCAAGGTTCCGCTCCCCCAATAAACGCCATGACGGTCTCGCAAAACGGACAGCACCTGTTGTTGCGTCAGATCCGCAGCCAAGCGTCCCACGACATCTGCCAAGGCGGGAGTTGCGACACCCAGCGTAATCCCCAATTGCACTTCCAGCGGGAACAAGGAGCGTCCCACCGTCTCCAGCGGTGAGTAACAAAAGCGATGCAGCCTGATAGGCCCAAACAAACAGTGGAGGTTTCGCAGGGGCGATCGGTCTCGTAGCCGGTAGTATTCGCTGTCCCAGATGTAATGCTGGGGCATGCTCTGGCGATCCGCCGGCTCCAGTCGATTCAGCGTCCACTCGACGATCCGACGCCCCATCTCGCGGAGCAACGAATTCAGTTGCGACTCAAACTCAAACATGCCAGCCGGCGAAGGCGTTCCTCGAGCAAATCTCGCCACCAGCCGCGCAATTTGCAAAATCACGGGCCACACACTCAGCAATAAATCTGGACCGGTCAAGCGACAGAGGATTGTCAAGCATCGTTGGCTTCCTGTAGCATCCTGCATGAGGGCGTTCCTCCGTGCTGCTGGGTTATTCACATTTCCAGCGTGCACCAGGAACGCCCTCTTCTCCTATATCAATTTGCCGAACTCCCTCCATACTACTAGCATCGGAACCTCAAATTCCCCGAGTTTTCTTGGCACTGGACGGATCGCACCCACGTGGCGGAGAATGACGCAGGCTCGGTGCAGCCGACTCCCGCGCGCGACCTCCACGTCGGCCCGGTTTCCCAAGCTCCGTGAGCTTTTTGAAGCCGAAAGCGGGTGGCGTTGATAGACAGTAAATCATTGTTCCTCGGGGGGGAGAGCCCGTAACGATCAGAACCGTAGGGCATGGCTCCGTATGCCGATATCGATATCGAGCAGCATCCGGCTCCAGCGATTTCGGAGCCATCTCCGTGTCAGCGGTGGACGGCAACACAATCCGTCATGCGGAGCATGACCTACTTCTCTTTACGAGTTGCAGGTGCCCAAGTGCGCCACAACCCATTCCGTGAATGGCTCGCGTTCAAGTTGCCCTGCCGCCAACTGTAAGATCACAGATTCGGACTCGTCGAAGTCGGCATTCAATTCAAACCCATTCAGGATGAGGAATGTCTCCATCGCAGCATGGCCGATTCGTTTGTTTCCATCGACGAAAGGATGATTCATCACCAACGAGAAACATAGCGCCGCCTTTTCGGCGAGTGTCGGATAGAGATCCACGCCGCCGAAAGACATCTGCGGTTGAGCGAGTGCCGATTCAACCAGTCCCAGCTCACGAATTCCGTTAGCGCCGCCGGATTGCTCGATGATCCGACGATGGAGTTCAAGCAATTCCGCAAGTGTTAGGTATCGCATCAGGCCAGCCGCTTGTAGAGCTCGGCGTTCTTTTCGAGGACACGCGAAGCGGCCCGCTCGAAATCACTTTCCGGCTTCGCCAGCAGATCATTGATTGCCGCTTTGGCAAGCTCGCTTACAGGGACGTTGAGTCGTTGCGCGACGTCCTGCAACCGCTGCGCCTGCCGTGCGTCAAGTTCAATATTCAGTGTCATTGAGGGAGTCCCTAGGTTACGGACGAACGAATAACCGAGCCGACGAGTTTGACTTTCCATTCAGTTGGACTGCGCCGTCGGCTTCGGTTCAATCGATGGTTCGTCGGGTTTCGGTTGCCAGACAGGACGATTCGACGCAGCTTGACGACGGGCCGCGTCTTCGGCAATCGCGACAACATCGCCACCGAATCGATCAGAGATTTCGCGACGTGTTCGATGGATGTCTTCAATTGGGGATTCAGTCGTCTTCTGTATCATCGCCAAGCAACTCCTCTGGTGTGCAGATGATCGGAATTGGAATGCCCAGATCCGTAAGGACGCCATGTATACGCGGTAAAATCTTGGCATTCGCAATGTGCTTGCAGTTCCACGTCAACAAGTATTGTATCCGATGATGTGCCACCGCCGCGATATGAAGGGCGTCGACTTGAGCTTTCCGTGGCAAAACTCCAAGGGCCATGATTTCATTAGCAATTCGAGGAATCTCGGGGTCGTGCGGCAATAAGGGAATGCCATCAAGTGTGACCAGTCGGTCGGCCGCGAGCTTTGGATCGCCCGCCGATGCTTCGTCAATGACGTATTGAGAGATCACCAGTTCGTAGTGTTCCCGCTCATCGTTCCACCATTGGTGCGTCAGCAATTGTCGTGCAGCGGTAACGACCTGCGAACTCGGTTTCTGACGCAGGTAGCTGATGATCGACGTTTCGATGTAAAGAGAGTCCATCGCATCACTCTATCACGACCAAGTTCACGGTGCGGCCACGAACGATTCTCAATTCAAAACTGACGCTGACGGCCGCTCCCGTGGAACGTCTTGTTCTAGTGAGCCGCTGGCGCGGCGGGGGTGTTTGCGATCTCAATTTCGGGCCAGTCTACTGCGTGGACTCGATTTCCGCACCGCAACGTTGATCGAGAGCCTGGATCGTCCTGCGGTCTTGCTCACTGAATTCGCGCGAGATATCGCGTGAGTCGGCGGGCCGCAAGTACCCCGTGTTGGGCCGTGTTGCGGTGCTTGGCTCAATACCAGGCGAATCATCTCCGGTTGCCCCGTCGGCGTTTTCCATCGATGAAGACGTTCGCCGCTGGATGTGCGCCCCGACGTCTGGACGACCGCAGAAAAGTCTTGGAAAACAGCGATTGTCAGTCGAAGCGATCACCACCTGAATCATTTACCCTATAATCCAACCGCCGTGCCACAAAAAACTTCTGCTGGGCCAACGATCAACGAGCGACGGTCCTTCTCACTCCACCGGGCTCCTTGAACAAAGAATTTGAGCTTCGGCTCGTCTTCTTTTCGCGTGAGCGTTTCCCACGCGTCAAGATCCCACCCCGTAAAACGCCTTTCTGCCCGTCACCGCGAAGTCAAATTCTCATTTGTTTTTTCGTTGGGGTTTGCGAGACCACCCCGCCATCCCCGGCCAAACTTGACGCAACATATCAGATCGCCCAAGCAACGCCAATCATTTTCTTTCCGTTGCCGTCAGGCATCGCCATCAAATCTCGACCAAGCCACGTACACGACGCCAACGACCAAGCCACGTACACGACGCCAACGATCAAGTCGCTAGAACGATCGTCCAGCCCAGACGACCAATACAAGCAT
>JBGTHH010000347.1:0-4137 GCA_041746275.1 Pirellulaceae bacterium
TTGCCGGTCACGCACCCAACCGTTGGGATCAGATCCTTCCGCCGGGAACGCCCCCAATCATTCCGATACTGGTTGCGGTGCTGACCGTTCTCGCGAGTTGGACCCTCACTAGCATGGCCGCGTCACTGGTGGTCTTACGGCCCGTCGTCCTGCTTCCGTTCATGTGCAGTATTCCCGCTAGTGCGTTGTTGCTGGGCATCGTGTTGTTTGCCTTTCCACAACATTCGACGGGAATCGTGACGTTTGTTCGTTGGAGTTGGATCGGCGCTTCGATCGTGGCGACAATCGCGATTTATGCCACGGCCATACGATTGAAACTGTTGAGCCTGACTCGAGTTAATATCGTGGTCGTCGGCTACCTGTTGTTGCTTGGTTTGTCACTGGGAGTGATCCGCGTCCTACCGCCGTCAAGTGCCGATGCGATGTCCGTGCATGGACTGCTCGTCTCGACATGCCTGCTCCCCTTTGTGGCCCACGGAGCCATGCCGCTGTTTGTGTGGTGGAATCGCCATCGGTAGTCAAGCTCAGTCACTGTACTTCGGCCGACGAGCGACCGGCGATGACAATGGCAATAGTAGTGGCATCACTTGGCCAGCAACTCGTGATCGGGATGGCTGGCGACTTCGGGAGGAGCCGACGGAGCTGGTAATAAAGGAGTGGACGATGCGAGTTCGCTGAACGACGCCCCGAGCACCCAGCGGCCGTACAGAGAGAACAGCACCGGAACCAGCAGCAACACGAGCACCGTGGCCAGGAGCAAACCGAAGCACAGGCTGGCCGCCATCGGAATGAGGACTTGGGCTTGAAATGACGTTTCCAGCAACATGGGCGTCAGACCCGCGACGGTGGTCATCGACGTGAGGATCACGGGTCGGAAGCGTCGCGTTCCCGCGGCGATCAGCGCATCTTGAACGCGCGTCCCGCGCTTCACTTCGTGATTGATGAAATCCATGAGGACGATGGAATCGTTAACCACTACCCCGGCGAGCGCCACCAGTCCGAACAGGCTAAACATAGTCAACGGGAGTCCGAGGAGCGCGTGCCCCCACAAAGCACCGACCAGACCAAACGGAATGATGGCCAGTACGATGACGGGTTGGAAGTAGGATTGGAACTCGACCGTCAACAGCACATACATCGCCAACAGCGCGACCAGGAAACCCATGAACAGACTGCGCATCGATTCCGACGACTGTTCCGCTTGTCCTTCCCAAAGAATTCGCACGTTCGGAAACTCCGCAGCCAGTTTCGGAGCGAACTCCGCGCGAAACCGAGCCACGTTTTTTCCGGCGTTGCCTTCCTTTTCTTTGATGTCGGCGGTGATCGTGATCGAACGCAGTTGATCGACGCGATTGATCTCGCTGTAACCACGCTCGGTGCGCACTTCCGCCAATTCAGTTAGTGGTCGCTCGGCACCGTCCAGCCCTCGTACGCGAATATCATCAAAGCCAGCGAGCGACCGCCGATCCGCCTCGGGGTAGCGTACCATCAGCTTGACTTCGTGGCGGCCGCGTTGGAGTCGCATCACTTCCTCGCCGTAGTAGGTCGCGCGCACGGTCTCCGCCAAATCCGCTGCGCTGATTCCCATCACACGAGCGCGTTCCTTAACGTTCAGTTGATACTCCAGCTTGCCTGGACGAGAATCGTCGCGTATGTCGACCACGCCTGGATAGCGGCCGTCGTTCTCCAATTCGCCTTTACAGGCTTCCACCGCCGCTTCCAGCTCGGCCATGTTCTCCGAAGGTGCTAACAATTTGAATTCGATGGCGGCTCCACCGGGCCCCATCTCGGGCGTGCCGAACGTCAGGCTGTCGACGCCCGACACCTCACCCGTTTCCTCACGCCACAGGCTAAGTAGTTCCTCGCTCGTGATGTCGCGTTTCGAGGTATCCTGCAGTTCGATGAACACCATGCCCACATGACTGCCGCTCGAGCGTGCCTCGGGACCTAACGCCCCGGGAGCGACGATCTGTCCGACGGCCCGATGCACCAACTGCTTCAACGGCATTCCCTTTTGTTCCCATTGGGAATTGATGCGATTGAACGCCGCCTCGATCCGTTGCGTCGCCAGATCGGTAACATCCGTGGGCGTGCCATCGGGGAAGGTAACCTTGGCCTCGATCCAATTGCTGTCCAGTTTGGGAAAGATCAGCCAGGGCGTAATGCCGGCGGGTACGAAAGCGACCGTGACCAGGAAAATGGCGAAGGCGGTACTCAGTACAATCGCCGGGTTGCGCGTTCCCCAACTCAAAGTCGGTACGTACAAACGATGAATGACAAACCCCAACCCCTGCGTGACTCGCGTTTGTACCCACTGCAGCAACCAACTCAGGAACTGGAACGGATAGAGCACGTAGCCCAGGATGGAAAGAAACAAATTGTCCTTGTGCGCCAAATGGCACGGCAGAATGAAGGTGCTTTCGATCAGCGAGATCAACAACATCGTGATCACGGCCAGCGGCAGCACGGCAATGAACTTGCCCATCACTCCCGAAACGTAGAATAGCGGCACAAACGCGATGATGGTCGTGGTGACCGACGCGGCCACCGAGGGGAGCACTTCGTGCGCGCCATCGAGCGCGGCGGCCGGAAAGGTCTTGCCCAATTGGCGATGGGCATAGATGTTCTCACCAATCACAATGGCGTCATCCACCACGATGCCCAAGGCCAGCAGGAAGGCAAACAGCGAAATCATGTTGAGTGTGGCACCGACATACAGCAACAGCGCACAAGCCCCCAGCACCGAGATCGGTATGCCCAAGGCGACCCAAAAAGCCAGCCGCAAGTCCAGGAAGACGGCTAAGACCAAGAAGACCAGCAGCAGACCTTGCAAGCCGTTACGCCGCAAGAGATCAATGCGATCGCGGACGTCGACGCCAGTGTCTTGCCACGTCGTCAACTCGTAACCAGGAGGTAGATCGACTGCGGCGACATAGGCATGAACTTCGTCGACGATCTTCAGTAAATCCTCCGTCGCCGTGCGATCGACGGAGATCACCATCGCGGGCCGGCCGTTGATCAGATTGATCGCCGAGTCGTCGGTAAACTCATCTTTGATATGGGCCAAATCACCGACGGTCAGCACCACGCCATCGGACGTCGTGACCAACGGAATGCTGGCGATCTCATTTCCGAGTAAGCGTTTGTTCTTGCCGCGCAACAGGACCTCATACGAATCGGTCTTCATGCTTCCGCCGGGAATCTCCACATTCTCGCGGCGAATGATCTGGCCCACGCGCTGGAGGGTCAGTCCATACTTGCGCAACGTCGACTCGGAAATCTCGACGTCGATCTGAAAATCTCTCGCGCCGACTAAGTTGGCTTGGGAAATCGAAGGCAAGAGGAGCATCTCGGTGCGTACCCGCTCGGCCAAGTCGCGCAGCGCCCACTCCGCCTCGGGTGTCTCTTCCTCGGGCCCGAGCAGCCCAACCCGAATGGCCACTTGTCGAAGCGAGATCTGCTGGACTTCAGGATCTTCGGCGAGCTCGGGGAAACTCGGAATGCGATCGACTTCGGAACGCACATCATTGAGGATCTTTTGGACGTTCGGGACATTGTTATGCAGTTCCAGAACGAGATGCCCCGCTCCCTCCTGGGCCACGGCGGTTTGCTTCTTGATCCCGTCGATGGAACGAACCGCTTCCTCCAGCTTTTGGCAGATCCCTTCCTCGACCTCCGCGGGGCTGGCGCCCGGATAGGAGACGCTGATCAAGATGATTTCCAGATCGAACTCCGGAAATACCTCCCGGCGCATGAGAAACATGCTGGCGGCTCCCACCAGCAAGACGGCCATCATCAGGGTGTTGACAGCCGGTGAGTTGTGAATGGCCCACCGAATCGCGGCTTTCATGGCGAATCGGTCTCCCGAACCTGCATTCCCGCCGTCAGATTGCCGAAGGGAGGCACGACCACTCGGTCGCCGCTGGTCAAACCGGAGACATCGGCTTCCACCAGCCAAAATGATTCGGTCGTGCCATCCGCGGACATGGTGCGAAACAATTCAATCAGATCCAACGAGCGAATCTGCTCCAACCGCCCCTCGCGCACGACCCACACCTGCTTTCCAGGCTGCACGGCACGTTCGGGAATCAACAACAGGGTACTTGGCTGATCCACGTGGATGGTCACGGTGACAAA
>JBGTHH010000348.1:0-1804 GCA_041746275.1 Pirellulaceae bacterium
CGGAGCATGACCTACTAGACCCAGCAACTGTTCGATCTCTTCCCATTGGCTGGCGGATCCGACAAGCTTGCCGTCGGGGCCGATCAGGTAATAGGCAGGCACCGAACTGACCGCCAGTTGTCGCATGAGATCGGAGTCAGGACCCAAATAGTTTTGTCCCCAATCCAACTTCTGTGCTTCCGCCATCGCTTTGGCGGCGGCGATGTCGGCGTCCACATTCAAGCCCATGACCGTTAGCGGAGAGTCCGCGTGTCGCCCGACAGTTGCCTTTAACGTCGGGAAAGACCTGATGCACGGCCCACACCAAGTGGCCCACACCAAGTGGCCCAGACGTGCAGTAAAACGTGTTGCCCTTGCAAGTCGTCGACCCGACGGACTCGGCCGCGGGCGTCGGTCAACTTGAAGGCCCGCATATCCGAACCGACCCTCGGTCCCATGCGGCATTGCACTGCGATATCTCCGATCTCCAATTGACCGTTGGCCGCTTGGATGGCAGTCACCGTGATCGGCACCACTTTCTCGCCGATCGTTTCGATGAGGCAACCGGCAGGCTGCTCATAAAGCTGAATCACCAAGTCGTACTCACCGGGCTCCACGCCATGAATCACCAGTCGACCATCGTCCGCCAGTTTCACAAAGTGGTTCAAACGAGTCGCGACCCACGCCGGGAAATCAGGCTGTCGCAGCCAGGCGGCTTGCAAATTGCCGGACGGATCAAAGCTGAGCGGAGTCGCATCTTCGGGGTAGTCGACGCTGGCGTCGCGACTGACCAGGTAATTCAGCGACCACTGCTTGCTTAAGTCTTCGTTGCTCCTGTCCGTGGCTACGACTCGGCCCGTGATCGTCGCCGCGCTGCCGCCTAGGGTTACGTCCCGATGTTCGCCGGGCGCGAGCTTCAGCGGAATGGATTCACTGGAAGTCAGCGGAGATTCTCGCCAGGGCCCCAGGTATGCCTTCAGTGTACCGCTGGTGGGCGCAATCCGATCGAACTGAAAGCGTCCATCCGCGTCGGTCTTGGCGTGATAGGAGTCCTGAAACCGCGCTTCGGTCAATCCGGGACTTGCCAGTGGATTGAAGGAGATCGACTCGCCTGCGATGGGACGCTCCGCCTGCACCAAGCGACCCGAGACCGATGCCCAGGATTCGAGCTTCAACACGCCACATTCTTCGTCGTCGGGTGTGAGAGCCTTTTCAGCGAATCCGAGGTCATGGTAAGCACGAACTCGCACCGATTCGGTGGTTGCGCGCAATTCGAACCTGCCTTCCGCATCTGTCAGGATCGAACGCGTATCGTACGAGTCGGGCTGACCGTTCGAGGTGCTTGGGACCTCAGTCGGCGATGCTTGAAGAATCCTCGCGCGTTCGACCGGTCGGCCATTAGCGTCTACGACGCGCCCTTTACGCAGTGGTGCGGGCTGCAAGGCGATATCGAGCGTCGCTCTCCCGTCTTGTGGATCAAACGAGTCCTCACTGACAACAGAGCGGTATCCGTCCGCCTCAAATCGAACGCGATAATGATCGTTCGGATCCGCGCTACCTGTGAGTGGCAGTTCGTATTGGCCGTCTTGCCCAACTTCGGCGTCCGTTGTAAGCGTGTGATAGAAATCTGATCGGAATACAACTACCGGTATGACGAAGAAGTTTTCGATCGGCTTTCCAGTCGACGCGTCGGTCACCCGGCCAACCACCACCCTCTCGGGAGCCAGGGTGATGACGTGCGGCGTACTGTTGGCAACGAGTGACACCTTCTGTTGCGCGAACCCCGTCGCACTGAAGTTGTAACCAACCGCGTCATCCGGCGCCC
>JBGTHH010000349.1:0-1517 GCA_041746275.1 Pirellulaceae bacterium
CGCCAGCAAATGAACATGATTCGGCATCACGACGAAGTCAGTCAATTCATATAGTTTTCCTTGTGCATAGAACAGGCTATCGGTCACAATCTTGGCGTTGGCAGGGGTTTTCAAGACACAAGCTCCGTGGCACGCATCAAGTTCGTCGTGCCAGCGAGTCGAGAAGTGAGCGAAGAACTCGTGTTGCAGCGACAGTTCGAGCTGTCGGAGGTTTTCTCGCCAGTTAGTGGCATTCGGATTGATTCCCTGTTGCCGCAACCATTGAAACCGTTCGCGTCGCCAGCGCTCGACGACCTCTTTCGGAAGCGAATCGTGCGTTCGCCACGTGATGAAGCAGACCGTTCCGGCCTGGGCCCAGTGTGGCAGCCTTCTTTCGACAATCGAAAAATCTGCCCGCGGATCGAAGAAGTGCATCTCGCCCATGCCAGTCTCCGTAAATTCGCCGTCACGAAAGTAGCCGTCACGCTCCGCCGTGACGAGCCTAATCGATTGACCGTCACCTCGCAATCAACGCCTCCATTCGAGACAACCTCCAAGTCCGTATCTGTAAGAAGGCTCGGCAACGCGGCTACCCTTCATTCACTGGCGCACAATGACGGAGGAGGAGTGGATCGGATATCGAACGTCGTTTTCGGCGCGGCGAGCGGCGGGATAGGCTCATCAATCCGGAGCGTGATGGCTACTTTTCCATGGGCGCGACCGGGGACAGTGGGCGCGACCAGGGACAGTGCATGTTGCTCTAGGAGGAGACGTCGAGAAACCATCGGAGTCGACGAGTTTGCCATCGGCGCGGTTGTGATTTGGCGGCTCGACGGATCGCGATCATCGCCCGGAACGCTTCGGGCCGCCGATGGCCCACCTCGTCCAGTCAAGCAATAAGAGTGCTGTGTCCCCCTGCCACCCCACCACGACAAAACACAGCGGCAATGTGGCGCTGTCCAACTAAACGCTTCCCCAGAGCGATTCGGCGGGAGCGATGTCGCGCATGAGGTGGGCGATGTCGGCGGTCATGCGCAAGGCGCGATCGAGCGGAACTGACCAAGACTCGGTGCGGGAGCGTTGCCATGCGACAAGCGCCAACGCGACAGCGGGATCGTCGTCGTCCGCGAGCGGCAGCGGTGGCAAGCGATCGTAGTAGTGGCGGAAGACGGTGGTGGCAGCGAAGAAACGACGCAGGCCCACGGTGTCCGCCAGCGCCGCCTGAACCCGCAGGCAAGCGTGTTCGCGGACGCGATGCCCGAGGTTGTCGTTGTCGAGACCCCAGTCGGGAAGGCTCCGGGCGACTGGCCCTTCGACCAGCAGATGACAGAGTTCATGAAGAATCATCTGAGCGAGTGAATCGTCGGCATCGAGCGTCTCGGGCGTGCCCACCCGCAAGGTTCCCTCTCCGTCCCAGGACGCGAACACGTTCGCATCGCGTACGACCTCCACACCCAATTGCCGTGCGGTCTGTATCCAAATCAGATCGAGTGGGTCTTGATAGGTCGCAAAGATCGTGCGCGTCGATGACTGATTCA
>JBGTHH010000350.1:0-2736 GCA_041746275.1 Pirellulaceae bacterium
GGCCATCCACGCCAATACGTGCGAAATGGTCCATCACGACACGCGTCTCGGGGAACTTCCGACACATCCGTTCAACTTCCGGCAAGTTGGCCGGGTTGATCAAGCAACAGATCGCTTGTCGCGTCTCGGCGGCTGTCTTCCACATCAGCTTCATCCCGGGATTGTCCAGCCAATCCGCGTCTTGTCGCAATGACGGCGTGATCCGGAACCCCGTGACATGCTGCTTGAGCAGCTTCTTCATTTCCATATCGGGATGAGGCTGCGAGTCGTCGAGCATCGCGACGATCTTGAACGTGTCGGGATGTTGCTCGGCCGCATCGATCATATACGTGTTGTCAAAGCCGTAGAACGGATGATGTCCGATTAAGACCACCCGGCCGACTTTCTCCGCCCGCGCGGTGGTCAAGAGCTCCTCGGTTGTGAAGCTCGGCGGACTGAGATCGTCCAGCGTGCTGCCGGCCCTCAATGGATACCGCGCGATGTCACGCGTCCAGATGTGCGAATGGGCGTCGATGTAAGGCATAGCTTCGTCATCCGCGAGAGTGTGTTTGGCAAACCGCGATGTCGCGAGGACTGCGGCCGTGCCAGCCGCCATCCGCAGGACGTCACGACGCGTCAGGTTTGAATCAAGGCGGCGAATCATGATCGAGCTCCGAATCATGGTAGGTGGTCATGAAGAAGGTGTGAGCACACGCTAGAATACTTCTGACTTCCGCGCTCGGCAAGCAAGTCAACCTTGGTCGCAGTGCGAGACCCAGCGAAGCGTCGATTGATCCACACTCGCGAAGCTTGTTTTAAGGAATAGTCATGCGCAGCGTTTATCCACTCAGCTTGACCTTATTCGTGCTTTCCCAGGCGGCACTCGTTCATGCCGAAGTCGGCGATCCCACCCTCCGCACCGATCACCCTCAATACGCGGGCGAGGGAGCCTTTCAAACTGCTGCGGATTGCGTGGAGGTTGCCACGCGCGGCAGGAGCGAACCGCAAGACCGTGCGTTGGGCATTTACAACTGGCTGCTCACGCATCAATTTCATCTCATGTCGCCGCAGGAGTGGTGTGTGCCGGGGTTGATTCCGGATACCCGCACCTCGCAGGAAGACCTGGTCGTGTGGGACGCGGCGCGATCGCGGTTTTCCTATGGTTATGGATTGTGCGGCACGGTACATGCTTGGAACGAAGCCTACTGGCGCGCCGCCGGGATGCCCGCTCGCCGCCGCGGCTTTCCAGGGCATACCAACAGCGAGATCTTCTACGATGGCAGTTGGCACGCCTTCGACACCGATATGGCCGGTTTGTTGTTTCGCCCCGACGGCGTAGTCGCGGGCTACGAGGATGTGCGGCGCGATCCGACGTTGGCCGAGGCGATTCAACCACCGATCCCCCATTACCCGTTCGCTTGGCCGGGAGACTTCGAAGTCATGAAAGCAGGCTGGCGCGAGGTCGCGAGTCAGCCGAACTGGCTGCGACTTTACAACGGTGGCTACGAAGCTCATCCCGGCATCGTCCACCTGCGCAGCGGCGAGACCTTCACGCGTTGGTTCGATCCCGATCACTTTGGCGGTCCCGAGAAGCGGCGATTCTGGCATCATCAACAACACGGTCCCTTCCGCGATTGGACGTTCGTCAATGCTGGCGAACCGCGACACGATCGCGCCACCGCCAACGCCCGCGGCAATGCGTCGTACTGTAACGGCGAGTTCGTCTATGCTCCGGATCTGACAAATGCTCGCTATCGCGAAGGGGTCGTCGCACAATCCGCCAACGTCGCCACTCGACAACAGTCTCCTCGATTACACAGCGGCGATCAGCAGCCGGCGTGGGTTACGTTTCGTCACTTCTCTCCCTATGTCATCTGTGGCGATCCCGTGGATGATGCGAATCCGATGTCGAGCCGAGCCACCGACGGTTTGGTTGTCGAGGGGCGAGTCGTCGGTGACGTTCAGATCGAGGTTTCCGCCGATGAAGGTCAGACTTGGGTGGACGTGCCGAATGCAACCTTCCCGCTGGACTTGACGGAGTTCGTCAAAGGACGATACGGCTGGCAGGTGCGACTTCGTTGGACCGGCGCGGCGGGAGTGGATCAATTGCGGTTTACGACCACGACGCAGGTGAATCAGACAATTTACCCGCGACTCAAGCCAGGTGGCTCGGACGTCACTTATCGAAGCACGTCGCGAGCTGTGGTCGCGGTCCTACCGAACTTTGGGTTGCCGGAGGCTCAGGCAGGCGTCTTTGAGGACGTGTCGCGTCGCAGTGACAACGTCGCCTATCAACCGCGCGGGCCTCAATCTCGCCATCCCTACATGACAACCAATAACCGACCGGGCAGCGTGGTTTTTCCCATCGTTGCCCCTGGGTCGTTACGAGAGGTGCGCGCCGCCATGCGGTATCAAGTTCGCGTCCCGCCCCCCGCCGACTACGATTACCGACTGGATGTTTCCGTCGATGAAGGACGATCGTGGCAAACGTTCGCTCAGGCCGACATTCCCAGCGATAACGAGCACTCCAGCGGTTGGCTCGCCGGCGCTGTCGACGTCAGCGATGCGAGAGCCTCCCGTGCGCTGGTTCGGGTGACGTTCTATGCGGGAGGTCATCGAACGGGTTTGATCGACGTGCAGCTTTATGGCATCCACGACACCGGTCCCGCAACTCCGCTAAGCGTCACCTACGGTTGGCTTGAAGGCGACGTTCCGCGCACGCACGAAGAGCGATTGACGGCCGGTACTAGCCAACGG
>JBGTHH010000351.1:0-14482 GCA_041746275.1 Pirellulaceae bacterium
ACCACGTCGATGGCTTGCGATTCGATATGTCGTTGTTCATGCGCAACGTGCGTGGAAACGGCGATCCGGGCACCGATTTGCCTGACGGCTGGAGCCTGATTCAGTGGATCAATCGCGAGGTGCGACAGCGGTATCCGGGTCGCATCACGATTGCCGAGGACTTGCAGAACGACCATCGGCTCACAAAGCCGGTAGACCAGGGTGGAGCGGGCTTCACGGCTCAATGGGCTGCTCGCTTCGTGCATCCGGTGCGGGCTGCCGTCATCACCCCTGACGACGCGCAGCGATCGCTCGACAGCGTTCGCGAAGCCATCGATGGGCGCTATAACGGGGATCCGTTCCAACGCGTCATCTACAGCGAGTCGCACGACGAAATCGCGAATGGAAAGGCCCGAGTCGCTTCGGAAATCAACTCACAGAATCCCGACTGTTGGGCCGCCCAGAAGCGCACCACTCTGGCTGCGGCGTTGGTAATGACATCGCCCGGCATCCCGATGCTGTTCCAGGGACAGGAGTTTCTGGAAGACGGCTGGTTCCAGGATTCGGTGCCGCTGGACTGGGACAAGTCCGAAGAGTTCAGCGGCCTCGTGCGCATGTATCGGGACTTGATTCACCTGCGTCTCAACCGATTTGGCTCGACGCGCGGGTTGACCGGATCGGGAGTGAACACATTCCATCAGAACCAGGCCGATAACGTCATCGCCTATCACCGCTGGCACCAAGGAGGTCCCGGCGATGACGTGATCGTGGTTGTGAACCTTTCACATAACGCCCATGGGAACTACCAAATAGGATTTCCGTCACCGGGACTATGGCGACTGCGGCTGAACAGCGATTGGATTGGCTACAGCCGAGCCTTTGGAAACCAGGCATGCTCCGAGGTCAACGCGGGAGCGAGGAGTGGCGACCAATCCCAGGATCGAAACAACGCGCCGCGCGACGGCTTCCCGGCTTCCGGAACGGTCAACATCGGACCGTACAGCGTGCTGGTGTTCTCGCAAGACAAGCCACGGCCAGTAGGAGGATCGTCGTGAATGGCCGTTACGGTATGCAGTTTGCGTAAGTAGCATCGCCCTACCCTTCAAAGACAGAAGGCCTGTCGTGTAAGGGCAGAGATTCCTCTTAGGAGTGTAGCCATGTGGCGTAAAATCAAGGTAGTTGTCGCAGTTTCCGTTGTCTCGCTGTCGCTTGGAATGACGATTTCCAGTTCATTTGCCCAAGACAGTACTCGCGACGGGGTTGGTGCAAGAACGACCACGACGCGCGATAACAATAACGGTTTTGATCTCGGTTGGATCGGCCTCGCTGGCTTGGCTGGCTTGGTTGGGCTCATGCCGCGAGATCGCCATGATCGCAACGACAACGATATGAAACGATAAGTAACCGGCAAAACACGGTTGGCGAAAGTGGGTCCCTTCCAGCGCGGAAGGGACCCACTGTTTTCACATTACATCGTTTGTAGGTGATGCTCATCCAGAATCGGCTGCCCGGCATGCATGACAAACTCGCGAGGTAGGCGCACGGTGAATAATGTCCCCTTCTCCTGCGAAGAAGTTACCGTGACGGTTCCGCCATGGGAGCCGGCTATTTCACTCGCAATATACAAGCCCAGGCCAATGCTTCCTGGACGATTTACCTTCGGGTGTTCGGCACTTGAGCCGCGCACGAGTGGATCGAAAATCCTTGGCAGTTCACCCGGCGGAATGGGTGGGCCTCCGTTGAACACTGCGAGGACGACGTCAGTCGGTTCTCCACTAAGCCGCAACTCGACCAGCGCGCTTTCGGGACTGTGCTGAATCGCATTTCCGAGCAAGTTGGCGATCGCCTGACGAAGACGATCAATGTCCCAGTGTCCAGTCAGGTCGCCCTCCGAGAGAAGTTCAATCTTCCGATGGGGGTGGGCACTGCGGAATTCGTTGTGCAATTCCTTGCACAGCATACCCAGGTCCATCGGAGCCGGTGACACGGGCATCCCCGCACCCAGCCGCGTGCGAGTGTAGTCTAACAGGTCGCTGATCATTCTTGCCATGACTTCGGCGTTGGTTGCAATCTGAGAAACGACATCGACCGCTTCCGTAGCGGGTTGCAGCAGGTGTGGGAGTAGCGAGGCCGACATCGAAATCGAATTCAGTGGATTTCGCAGATCATGGCTGAGGATGGCCAAGAAAAGGTCACGTGACTGGTCCACTCGCTTGGTATAACTGCTCACGGCCTTTGTCAGAGACTGATCGATGGACTCGTTAAAGCGGGTTACGTCGTCGACGTCCCGATCATTCGGCCGAGCTCCACTTTCATGCCACAGCCGAAGCACGCTAGCGCGCAATGCCCGGTATTCCGAAACGAGTTCCAGCAAGTCAAACCCTGAACCCAGTCGGTCTATGGCATGTTGTTCGGAAGCACCATTCAGGGATGCACCTTCCTTTTGGTGGTGCCCCCGCGATCTCGCCGAGCGCTCAGTTGAACTCTGGGCCGATCGCATGTCGTCCACGGTCGCGAGAAGAATTTCACCAGCATGGTCGCGCAGCGCTGGCTTATCCATCTTTTCCCCAGGCATGATGCCGCGGGCGAACGCTTCCCACTCCACAAGGATCGGTTCGACGTTTTCAAGGATAAAATCAGCAAGTCGCATGAGTCCCCTCGTTTCCGGATATTGCTCGTTAGCCGCAATGTTCGGCAAAAAATTGGCAAAAGAGCGAGCTCGGATATTGTGAGCGTTGCACCACGGCACCGGTATCGCGTGCCAGATGATTTGGTAATGGCGGAATCCGCCATGCCAACCGGCACGTGGTGACTTCCGCCACCGGAGATTCATTTCCTACGCGATTCTCAGCCGTTGGCCTCGGCAGCGATAATCGGTCGCGGCGGTATCGCAATTTGCACGAGTGCCGTCGTACCAGAAAGGGCACGTCTCCACTACGTAATTAGGAGAAAGTCATGGCAGGAACACTGAGCACCCTCCGACCTGGATCTTTGACACCCGGGATGTGTGCTGGGGGAGTGGAGGAAAGTGTGATGTCTTTGGTTACATCACCGCGTGCAGGAAGTCACCCTCGCAGGTCTGCGAATGCGGACGATTCTGGGGACTCATTGCAAACCAGAGGCGAAATCGAAGCCACTGTTTGCGAATTCATCAGTCACTTTGAACAGGACTACATGGGCCGCGGTCCCAAGTCCATCCGCGCCCATTTGGTCGGTGAGCTGCTGGTGGTCCGTCTGCAGGGAGTGCTAACTGCGGCTGAACAGCAACTGGTCAAGTCGCATCCGGCGGAGAAGGGAAGGGATCTGCTCAAGCAAGTCAGGACCCATCTGATCGAAATGGCGCGACCAATGATGGAATCAATGGTCCACCTAATCACGGGCACCAGGATGTTGAGCCTGCACCACGACATCAGCACCGTGACCGGCGAGGAGGTCATGCTCTTTACGCTGGCCGAGGCACCTGATTGCAGGCAACCAAAGAAACGGCAGTGTCAAGAATCAGACTGGGACTCGTAGTTGAATTACGGAGCGGTATGACGACCAAGTTGGAGCACGAAGAGGAGGAGCAGGGCCTCGGGCGTACGCCCGGTCAGGAAACTGTGTCACGCATGGACTTGCGTTTGCAATCTGTTGTCTGCCGTGGAGTTTACGGCGGAGTTTTCGCAAGAATTTAGGTGGCTTATGACAGCATCATTGCGGGTCATTGAGAATGAAGTTGAGAATCGTTTTGCATGCGCCCAGATTCCACGTGCCTGGCTGTCGCAAAACAGCCTTGTGAAGCCGGCAACACCAAGCGGCCAGACCGTGCAGATCAATTGCCTGGAGGAACTTACCGAGCAGGCATTTGCGGGCTTTCTGGAGGTTGCTCCCGACGCGGTGGTCGTTGCGGATTCGGCCGGCCGAATCATTCGCGTCAACGCACAGACCGAGAGGATGTTCCAATACGCTCGCACGGAGTTGCTCGGACGCCAGATCGAAGTCTTGATTCCAGAACGCTTCCGTGAGCGACACGTTCAGCAGCGTGCTGCTTACTCGGTCGAGCCCATGCTGCGACCGATGGGTGTAGGCCAACGGCAGCTCTATGGCCTGCGAAAGGACGGACAAGAATTCCCCATCGAGATCAGTCTCGGTACCCTTCTAACCGAGGTTGGGTTCCTCGTTGCCAGCGCAATCAGGGATGTCTCTGAGCAAAGACGGTTGGAGGCGGAACTAATTGAGCAGACGCGGCAATTAAAGGAAGCCAACCGCAACAAGGACGAGTTTTTGGGGATGTTAGCCCACGAACTGCGAAATCCCCTGGCTGCCACGAGCATGGCGGTCGAGGTCTTGCGACAAAGTCCATCCATGGATGATACCGAGCTGTTGTGCGACGTCATTAGCCGACAGACATTGCAAATGCTGCACTTAGTCGATGATTTGATGGACGCTTCCCGAATTGCCCACGGGAAAGTGCGCATCCAAAAAGTACCGGTCGACTTGGAGCCGCTGATCAGCCAAGCCATCGAAGCTGTGCAGCATCTTCTGAAGACCCACAAGCAACGATTAACCGTCTCGTTGCCCCCGCAGCCGGTGAAGCTGTTGGCGGATCCCTTTCGGCTAGTCGAGGTGTTTACGAACCTTCTGAACAATGCTGCCAAGTATACCGACGAAGGGGGCCAGATCTTGCTGATGGCGGAGGAGGATAGCGACGAAGTCGTCATCGAGTTCCGCGATACCGGCATCGGCATCCCTATTGAAATGCTGCCACGGATTTTCGACCCGTTCACGCAAGTGACCGGTGCGCTGAACAGTTCGGAAGGGGGCATTGGCATCGGGCTGGCGATGGTCGCCCACTTGATCCGTCTCCATGATGGAACCGTTCAAGCCTTCTCTGATGGGCCGGGGCAAGGGAGTCGATTTGTCGTCCGCTTGCCTCTCCTGCATTCGGTCGACATGGAGGATGCGGAGGACTACGCTGCGGAAGGATCGGATCATCCGCCCGCCGAATCAGGCTCGCATTGCGTCGCTGGGATGCCGGTGATAGACGGTTGTGCGGTGTTGGAATAGTTCCAATTAATGCAAGAACATGACCAGCCTACAATTCTCATCTGAGTTCCGTCGACCAGCGGCAAGACAGTGCGCGGGCTCGTGAACTGGGAGCGGCAGCGTTTCTTACCAATTCGATTCTTCCCCCGGATTCGTTCGACGCCATCGGCGTGGCCCTGGACCTGCCAAACAAACAGACGACGGCGCACCGCAAGATGGCTCCCACCGAGCCTATTAAGACTTCGGGGGTTGGACATCCTGGACGGCTACGTGACCAAGCCCATTCACAAGAAGGAGCTCATCTCCGCCATCGCCGCCGCCGTGAAAAATAGCGAACAACGCCCAAAGACGGCGGCCGATAGAATGTCCGTGACAACACCCACCATGAATAATGGGCAACTGCCCAACAACCTTTTCTAGGAGTCAATCATGAGTCCCCTTGCAAAACCAGTCGTCAGTACAGCCAGTCCCTCGGACGTGGAGACGAAGGGGGTTTCAGGTCTCACGGTGCTCAGCCGCTTTGTCATCGCCAATGGCATGACCGCCGAGGTGAAGGCCGCGTTCTGCGCTCGGCCGCATTTGGTGGACGATGCACCAGGCTACCGTCGCATGGAGGTGATCAGTCCCCTCGATCGCCCCGAGGAAATCTGGCTACTCACCTTCTGGACGGATGAGGCCAGCTTCCACGCGTGGCACCACAGTCATCAGTATCACGAGTCGCACCAGAGAATGCCCAAAGGACTCAAATTAGTGAAAGGCGAGACAAGCATCCGCCATTTCGAACATGTGAGCTCTTAGTATGACCATGAAACCGATCCATGTGCAGGCGAGTGAAGCCATTCTCGAGCAGCGGACCGAGATTGCCGTGGGCTTCGTGGCGCGCGAGTTCGCACGCCATCCAGAACTCGAACAGCGCTATGGAAAGATAGGCCGCGAGAAGTCGCTCGAGGATGCCGGCTACCATTTGTCGTTCCTGGCGCAGGCACTCGCGTTAAGCAATCATGGATTTTTTCTCGACTACATCGCCTGGGCGAAGGTGGTCCTGAGTCAGCGCAAAGTGCTGGCCTCTGATCTGGCGTTTCATCTGGAGTGTTTGGCAGACCTGTTGCGGGAGCAGTTGCCTGGAGAACCGGGTGCCGTGGCGGCCCAGTTCGTGAATGCCGCCGTGCAGGCGATCCCGTCGATGCCTGATGACTTGCCAACCTATTTGCACGAGGGTGCGCCACTGTCGCCGTTGGCTCATCAGTATTTCGAGGCGTTGCGCCGCGGCGATCGCCGTTTGGCAAGCCAATTGGTACTCGACGCCGTCGCCGCTGGGAAGTTGGTGAAGGATATCTATCTGCAGGTCTTTCAGCCCGCGCAGTACGAGATCGGTCGCCTGTGGCAGACCAACCGGATTTCCGTGGCTCAGGAACATTATTACACTGCCGCCACGCAGCTCATCATGTCGCAGCTTTATCCACAGATCTTCGCCAGCGAGAAGAACGGGCGTACGTTGATCGCGACCTGCGTAACGGGTGATCTGCACGAAATCGGTGTGAGGATGGTGGCCGACTTTTTCGAAATGGATGGGTGGGATACTTACTACTTGGGCGCGAACACTCCCAACGCCAGTGTGGTGGCGACGATCGTTGAACGGCAGGCGGATGTCGTGGCGATTTCCGCCACGATTTCTTATCACGTCGAGGCCGTTCGCGAGTTGATCAGTTCGGTGCGCCAGCATCCCGTTGGCAGTCAAGTCAGGATTCTGGTGGGGGGCTATCCATTCAACTGCGATCCTGGCCTCTGGCGCAGCGTCGGTGCGGACGGAACAGCGTCCGACGCGCAACAGGCCATCGTACTCGCCGATCGGCTCGTGAAAGGAAGTAAGGCATGAGCATGACGGACGAAGACCGGATGCCCATCAACAACGAGCCAGCCAACTCGTTGCAACCCCCGGCTAAGGAACCGGCCTTTGCTGCGGGACTGCCATCCAACAACGACGAAGCTCTGTATGAAGAGCTAACCAAGTTGAACAACGAGTTGGTGAACCTGCATCGTGATATGGCGAAGAAAAATGTCGAACTGGAAAAGGTGAATGAACAGAAAAATCGCCTGCTCGGAATGGCCGCGCACGATCTGCGCAATCCGCTGGGCGTCATTCACACCTATGCCGAATTCCTGGAAACCGAGGCGTCCGCCGTCCTGACCGCGGAGCAACGCGAGTTTGTCACTACGATCAAAGAATCGAGCGACTTTATGCTCAGAATGGTCACCGACTTGCTGAATGTTTCGGCGATTGAGGCAGGCCAATTGAAATTGGACCGGCAGCCGGCGGACTTGTCACGACTGATCCAGCGAAGCGTGACGTTGAATGGCTTGCTCGCCACCAAAAAGGATATCGCCCTCGACTTCGATTCTCAGGCAGCGTTTCCGACCCTCAGCCTTGATGCAGGAAAGATCGAGCAGGTGTTGAACAATCTAATCAGCAACGCCATCAAGTTCTCCCACCGCGGAACACGAGTACGAATTCTGCTGACCTCGAACAATCAGGCGGTGACGGTGTCCGTTCGGGATCAGGGACAAGGAATCCCCGCGGAGGAATTCCCCAAGCTCTTCAAACCGTTCAGCAATCTCAGTGTGCGCCCGACCGCCGGTGAGCAAAGCACCGGCTTGGGGCTGGCCATCGTCCGCCGAATCGTCGAGGGGCACGGCGGCCGAATCTGGATCGATAGCGAAGTTGACAAGGGGTCCACGTTCACTTTTACCTTGCCGATCACACAGGATGGCACAACGCCCGGGAATGGCTCGGTGCGGCGCGACACCGTGGAGACCGCAGCGCGGCCCGCAGCCTCTTCTTCCAAGCCGGTTGAACCGATGCGTCGTTCTCTGCGAATTCTGCTGGCCGAGGACAATGCGGTGAATCAGAAGCTTGCCAAACGGACGTTGGAAGTAGCCGGGCACTCGATCATCGTCGCCAACAATGGTCAGGAAGCGCTGGATGCTCTGGGACACGAGCAGTTCGACCTGGTGCTGATGGATGTACAGATGCCTTTGATGGACGGACTCGAAGCGACCGCTCGGATTCGTGAACAGGAACTGGCTACCGGTCGGCACCAGCCGATCGTGGCGATGACCGGCAACACCCTCCAAGGAGACCGCGAACGTTGCTTTGAGGCGGGCATGGACGGCTATGTGACCAAGCCCATTCACAAGACGGAACTCTTTTCCGCCATCGCCGCCGCCGTGAGCGTCAACGATCCTTCACCCCACGACCCCTGTCGAGGAATCGTCCACAAAAGCGATGACGACACGAAACCATGAGCATTCACCTCAGCCGCCGACACGGGAGCCAATCATGAGTCCCCAGGAAGTGCCAACTGGCAGTCAAATCAACGAATCGGATGATCCGCTCGAAGGAGATCCCGAACTCCGCCAGGAACTTGCCGCGATGTTTCTGGAAGATTGTCCCAGGCTCTTGTCAGAGATTCACGCCGCGATGCTGGCGGAGGATGGTCCGGCACTTAAACTCGCCGCCCACACGCTGAAAGGCTCGGCAGGGGTCTTTCGAGTTCAGGCGGCGTTCGATGCGGCCCTGCGCATGGAGCACATCGGCAAGGACTGTGACTGGGGTCGCGCCGACGAAGCGTGGAGCGATGTAAACAAGGAAATGGCTCGACTCTCGGCGACGTTAACCGGATTGATCGCTGCGCCGAGCGCGGTGCATGTGGATCCGCCGGGGAATCTTCCGCAAGCTTAGTTGGAAAGGGCCACTTTGGTGGCGAATACAAGCCCGATGCGAGTGAACGAGATTCGTGGGCTGATCCGCCGGAGTCGATTTGCAGTCTGCTTGCCTCAGCCGCCGAGGCGTGATGTCTGGCAGACGGTGATTGTGAACGGCAGTGGGCTTGGTAGTATGCGTACCTACTAAGCCACAAGTCGGTGCTGCTCGCGAAGACCTGTGTTTGGAACAGTACTGAACAAGCTCGATATCTACAGGAGTGAGCCATGGGAACAATCTCCACCAAAGACGGAACTCAGATCTATTACAAGGACTGGGGAACCGGTCAGCCGATTATTTTCAGCCACGGTTGGCCGTTGAGCGCGGATGCGTGGGAATCCCAGATGTACTTCCTCGCTTCACGCGGGTATCGTTGCATCGCGCACGACCGCCGAGGTCACGGGCGATCGAGCCAGTCGTGGAATGGCAACGACATGGATACCTATGCCGATGACCTGGCAGAGCTCTTCGAAACGCTCCAACTGACGAATGCTGTGATGATCGGCCACTCGACCGGCGGCGGCGAGGTGGCACGCTACATCGGTCGGCACGGCTCCGAGCGTGTATCCAAGGCAGTGCTGGTGGGTGCCGTGCCGCCGATTATGCTCAAGACCGAAACCAATCCCGGCGGGTTGCCCATGGAAGTTTTCGACGGCTTTCGAGCCGAGTATCTGGCAGACCGCTCCCAGTTCTTCTTGGACGTCGCCAGTGGTCCGTTCTACGGTTTCAATCGCCCGAACGCCAAGGTCTCGCAGGGCCTGATTCAGTCGTGGTGGCGGCAAGGCATGATGACAGGTTTCAAGAACGCCTACGACTGCATCGCGGCGTTTTCCGAGACGGATTTCACTGAAGACCTCAAAAAGATGGATGTGCCCACGCTCATCATCCACGGTGACGATGATCAGGTCGTACCGATCGCGGAATCCTCGATGCTGTCTGCGGAGCTTGTGTCCAACGCGACCTTGAAGGTCTATTCTGGTGGTTCGCACGGTCTGAGCGACACGAGCAAAGACCAGTTTAACGCGGACTTGTTGGAATTCATCAGGGCCTAACAAGCAAGACTTTGACTCCGCGGCTGTGATAAAATGAGACTGGCTCTGAGCGGATGTCGGTGTTTTGGAAGGATTTCGCGTAGCTGCGAGGTGCCTGTCCCAATGTTTTCACAGCCTCTCCGCGAGTCTGCGAGCCGGAGTTCAATACGAGCAGAGTTGATCCGTTGACACCGACCGAACCGAACCGCAGCCCGCGCACCGACCACACCGAGACGCAATCGAACGTCGAGACGTCCGTCAGCGTTTCGAAGGTCGAGGAAGGTGCGTTTATGAATTTGTCTTCAGCGATTCAGAGCATTTACCTGAAGGTGTGGGTAACGGTTCAAAATTCCGGGACCTTGCGAATGGAGTCGATTCCGCTGACGGATGAGCGGGCGCTCGTTCACGCCGCAGGACGACTTTTTTTCCAGGGTGCCGCCGAGGAAGCAACGAAGCAAATCAGGCAGGCTCAAAGAGGTTTCAATCAGAAAAAAGCGGAATGGGAACGTCGTGTTCGACAAAGTGAAGATGATTCCGCCCGCCGCCGCGCGATGCGTGAACTACAACAGAAGAAAGGCTACCACAATCCGATCAGTGCCCGTATTACTCCGGCGGAGAATCAATTCCGACGACTTGTCGAGGCGCTCGACATTCACGTCTCGCTGGACAGGAAACGGGCGCGGGCAGTACGACAAGAGTCCGTGAATTCGACATCCGCGGCTTCCGCCGGACGGAACCAACCTCTCGCGTTGCCCGCCGGATTCTTGGAGGCGTTCAGCGCCGCGGGGGCCGGTCAGCACGAGATGATCGTAAAGCAGTATTTCGACGTTGAAGCCGAACTGACCGTCGAAGTCGCAACGACAAAGTCCGGGCACAAAGCCGTTACGTTTAGCCCGCCACTTCCCAAGAATCGCCTGTATTACTTTGTGGACGCCGCACAGGTCATCCGTCTTCGCCGCGTAAAGATTACGAGCCATGTCCATTATGAGAATCTTGTCACACAAGAGAACGAGAACATGACGCTACAGTCTGCTATCGAAAGCGTTCAGGCAGGCCGCGTGTGGCTGCTGCAACCGAAATCAGAGTTCATCGAACCCACACCTACACCAACCACACCGTAGCGTTGGATGAGTCGTTCGGAATATTGCATCAGCATGGCTTGAATGACGGAATCCGCTACGCCCGAAATGGCTGGCTTATCGCCAATCGAGCCATGGGATGTTGCGCTCGCGCCGCGGCTTCGCAACCGAACAGTGATTTCCACGAATACAAGCCCGAAGCGTCAGCGAGTGAATACGTACTTCGCGACCGAACAAGTGATTTCCACTATCGCGAATCTTGATTGAGGTCTTACGCCGCGCCGCCATGGGTCGCATGTCGCAACTGGGCTGCGGTCCAGACGTTGCCACCAGCTAAGGCGATACGGACGGCTTCCGCGATATGAGTCGCGTTGGGGCTCTTGACTAGGTAGCCCGCCGCACCCAGTTGGAAACTCCGCGCGACGTAGGCGAGCCGGTCATGAATAGAGTGCATCAGCACCGGCAACTCAGGCCACTGCTGCTTGATCCGACTTAACACTTCCAGGCCGTCGAGTTCCGGCAGGTCGACGTCGAGCAACACAATGTCAACGCGCTGATCGAATAGGATCTCCAAAGCCCTTAGCCCATCAGGCGCTTCGACGATTTCCATCTTTGTATCGCCAAGGGCGTACGTCAGACCGATTCGCATCATCTCGTGGTCATCCACGACCAACAGTCGAATGTTCATAAACCCTCCTTGTTTCTTCTCTGTTAATGCTGAACGGCACGCCTGTTGTGAACGGTCATATCCTCGAACGCTCCGCCAGCGGTTTGTGGCGGTGATTGTTGTGTGACCGAGCAAACCATGTCCGACAACTCGCGCAGAAGGAACGGCTTGCGCAAGCACCCGCCCACCGGAGGTGCAAGCTGGTGCGTCAGCTCTTCTTCCGTGTAGTCGCATGTGACCAACACGACATTGACTGAAGCCAAGGGAATCTCCTCGCGGAGCCTGGCCAGCACGCCATCGCCGCCGCCCCACGGCAGTTCGTACTCCAGAACCAGGACGTCGGGGACGCGGTCCCGAGCAGCGTTCAGACATTGTAGGCCGTCGCCAACCATTTCAACCTCGTACTCTTGGCCGGAGAAAAACCGTTCGTAAATATCGCATAGCTTCGGGTCCGAATTTGCAATGAGAAGCCGCATAAGAACAACTCCCTTTTCGTTATCGAACCTTTTTCTCAAATCACCAGTCACCTCGACTCCGTGCCGGTTGTGTGATTGTGGCATCCAGGACGCGGGTCTGGGAATCGCGTTCAAGCGTCTTTTCAGAATGGCGGATTCCACCACGCCAACCCGACGTCTCGTGAAGCTGACTACCTTTCGTTTCTTGGGAACGATAAAATGGGCTCCCTTAACGACATTGGGCAGCCAAGGAATATCAGATGGCGAAAAAGACAACTAAACCAAACGTCGCCACCGAGAATTCCTCCGAAACTGCAACCAGCAACCCGAGCAGCGGATCGACGACTGAGCGAAATGCCCGAAAAAGTTCTACCAAGAAGACGCCGACTGTCTCCCCTTTGCCCGATGCATCTGGCTCACTTAAACCTGGTTTTCCGATCGTCGGCATCGGCGCTTCGGCGGGCGGGCTCGAAGCCCTGGACGAATTGCTCGAAAATATGCCGGCCGATACAGGGATGGCGTTTGTCGTGGTGACGCACCAGCATCCGAGCCATACCAGCCTGCTGCCCGAGTTGCTCGGGAAAGAAACGAAGATGCAAGTTATCGAAGCGGCCGACGGCACGAAGCTGGAGCCAAACCACGTCTACGTCGGTCCGCCAGGCGGATACCTGGCAATACTCAACGGCATCCTGCATCGGATGGAGACGGGGAAGAAGGAATCGCCGCGGCTGCCGATTGACTACTTTTTTCGTTCACTGGCGGAGGATCAGAAGGAACGGGCAATTTGCATTGTGTTGTCCGGAACTGGGACGGACGGCACGCTGGGCGTCAACGCCATCAAGGGCGAATCGGGCATGGCGATGGTGCAGCAGCCGCAATCCGCCAGATACGCCGGCATGCTATCCAGCGCGATCGCCACGGGCCTGGCCGATTACGTACTGCCGCCAGCGGCCATGCCCAAACAATTGATCGCCTACGCCAAAGGGCCGTATTTAACGGCCGCCGCAGTGGCTGCCGAAGTGCCACCCGTGCCCGAAGAACCGATGCAGAGGATCTTCGTGTTACTGCGTAGCCGCACCGGTCACGACTTCTCTTCTTATAAAAGTAACACGCTTCGTCGCCGCATCGAACGGCGGATGAATGTACAGCAAATCAGAAATCCCAATCAGTATGTCCGTTACTTACAAGAGAACCCGCACGAAATCGATATCCTGTTCAAGGAGCTGTTGATCACCGTCACAAGTTTCTTTCGCGACAGCGAAGCCTGGGAATCGCTGACCCCGCATCTGGAAGAGTTGGTCAATGCACGGCCTGAGAACTACACGATCCGGGCATGGGTTCCCGGTTGCGCGACGGGAGAAGAAGCGTTCAGTCTGGCCCTGACACTGCGGGAATGCATGGACAAGTTCGAGCGGCATCACGAGGTGCAAATTTTCGGCACCGACCTGGACGCGCAGGCGATCGAGACTGCCCGCGCCGGTCAGTATCCCGATGGCATTGCAGGCGACATCTCGCCGCAAACTCTGGAACGCTACTTCAGACGCGAAGACAGTTTTTATCGCATCCGCAAAAACATCCGCGAGATGACCGTCTTTGCGCCGCAGAACATGATCAAAGATCCTCCGTTCACTAAGCTGGACATCCTTTCCTGCCGCAACCTGTTGATCTATTTGAATGCGGACTTGCAAAAGAAATTGCTGCCGATCTTTCACTACTCCCTGAAACCTGATGGATTACTGTTTCTGGGACCATCGGAGACGATCGGCGCGTTCACGGACCTGTTTGAACCGTTGGACAAGCGGTGGAAGATTTTTCGCCGCAAGGAAAACGCGACGGGCATCCGCGTCCTGCTGGAGATCCCGGCGCAACCACTCACCGGCGACGAAGGCTTAACCGCGCAATCGGTAGCCGCGCCGTCCGGCCAAGAGCTGCACATCTCGTCGCAGATCGAGCGTTTGTTGCTGGGCCGCTTTGCCCCGGCCAGCGTCGTGGTCAACGAACGCGGCGACATTCTCTACATCCATGGGCGTACAGGGATGTACCTCGAGCCGTCGCCAGGCGAGCCACGACACAACGTCTTGGAGATGGCCCGTGAAGGGCTGCAGCTCGAATTGGCGGCGGCCATGCGGGAGTGTGGTAGAAAGGGTGCTGAAGTCACTCGTCAGGACATCCGTGTGAAGGCCAACGGCCAGTTTGTCCACATTGACATCACGGTGGCCAAGCTGCACGATCCGGGATCCGTTCGCGGCCTGCTGCTGATCACGTTTCGTCCCACGCCGCCCAATTCGTCCCCACCCGCCAAGACGAAACGCTGGCGCAAGCAAGCGGGCGACGGCGAGCGGATCGAACAACTCGAACGCGAACTGCAATACATGAAGGAGTCGCATCAATCGACGCTCGAAGAACTGGAAACCTCCAACGAGGAACTGCAATCGACCAACGAGGAACTGCAGAGCACGAACGAAGAGTTGGAAAGCTCGAAAGAA
>JBGTHH010000352.1:0-12513 GCA_041746275.1 Pirellulaceae bacterium
TATTTGGGAGATCGAGCACACGACGTTCGAGTTGGAGCACAAGTTTGGGGCCAGCCTGATGGCGGTACTCAAGAAACGGGCGGCCAACGAGTTCGACAAGTTCCTGCTCCCCGACGTCGTAGCCCATGTGCTGCCAGAAGGCGAACGCACCGTGTTGGATCGCGGCTTCCTGCGCGAGGAGAGTTCTCCGGACAACGCCCGAGCCGAGCGAGAGGTCAACGGAGAGTCGCTGGCTCAGTATCTCTGTGCCTACTTCCAGGACTTTCAAAAGATCGAACGGGCGAAGTGCCGCGTTTTGGCACTTGATGCCGATGATCGCGATCCCGCCAGTGGTCGTTGGACCGCCAAAGTGCTCATGGGAGGCGTGGGGCTGGATGCCGAGGGAGCACGACTTGAATTCGTCACACACCATCGAGTGACGTTCCGCTTCACCGGCGATGAAGACATCGTGGCCGGTAAAATCGTCAGCGGTTGGACCGTCCTGTCGGAGAAGTTCCGGCGCAGCCCGGCCACGTTATTCGAGGAAGTGACCACGGCGGTGGGACTCGATCAAGTCGATATCCCCGATAACTGGAACTGTGAAGTCGACATGGTGCGGCAGTACTTCACGCAAATGGCGATTGAGGATTACGACGGCGATGGCCGGTTGGATATCGCGGTGGCCAGTGCGAATGGTCGCTGGCGACTCTTGAGGTCGATGCCGAGCGGGGACGGGAGCGATTCCTCGACCTTTGTCGATGTCACGGCCCGCGTCGGCTTGCCGGTCTGGGCGGATGAGGAACCGCGATCGCGCAGCCTGCGGGACGAGATCTATCTGGCGACGTGGGTCGACTTCGACAACGATGGCGATCCCGATCTGATCTTGGGTGACCGATTGTTTCGCAATGACCAAGGGAAACGGTTCAAGGACGTGACGGAAGAATCGGGGTTGGATATCGGGTTCAATCCTCGAGGTTGCCTGGTCGCCGATTTCGATGGCGATGGCTTGCTCGACTTGTACGTGCTGTATCAAAACCACCGTGAACGACCGAAGGATCACGCGGGAGGTTGGGTCGGCGACGATGCGACGGGCGCGGAGAATCAACTGTGGCGTAATCTCGGTCAAGGAAAGTTCGCGAATGTCACCGAGTCGGCCAACGCGGGCGGTGGAAATCGCCAGTCTTTCGCGGCGGCGTGGTTGCACGCCAACGACGATCATTACCCTGACTTGTACATCGCCAACGACTTCGGCACGAACGTCTTGTTGATCAATCAAGGCAATGGCACCTTTCGCGATATGTCGGCTTCGACCGGAGCGGCCGACTTTGCCACCAGCATGGGCGTAGCCGTCGGCGACCTCACCGGAGATGGTGAATCGGACATCTATGTCGCGAACATGTTTTCTAAGATGGGTCGCCGCATCATCGCCCACGTCGGGCCGGAAGATTACCCACCGGGAGTCTATGAACAGATCCAAGGCTCGTGCGCGGGAAATCGACTGTATACGCGTTCGGCAGGTCAGACGAAATACGACGAGATCAGCGAGCCGTTGGGGATTAACCAGGTGGGCTGGGCGTACGCCCCGGCACTGGCCGATTTCGATGGCGATGGGATGCTGGACATCTATGCGACCGCCGGCTTCCTCAGCTTCCAACGCAGCAAACCGGATGGATGAACGTGTTTGTGGCGGGCTGTCGTGTCACAGCCCTTGGATCGGTCGCAAGACTGCGAGCAACTCGGCAAGGTGGACGTCGAGGCGGGCGAGTTCTGGGTGGATTCTCCGTTCGCGATGCCCCAGTTGGGACATAACTTGAGCGCGTACGAGCAGAACTGCTTGTTCATCAATGTCGATGGGCAGGTGTTTCTCGATGCGTCATTCGCCTCCAACGCGGATCTCGACTCCGACTCGCGCTCGGCCGTCACGGGCGACTTTGACGGAGACGGGGCTGTTGATTTGTTAGTCGGTTCGGTGGGAGGCGGCCCTTTGCGGCTATTCCGCAATCGCTTTCCCACGATGAATCATCGCGTGCGCATCGAGCTGACGGGAACGCGGAGCAACCGTGCAGCGATTGGCAGTCGTGTGGTGCTACGCTGTGGCGAGCGGACCATCACTCGCGACCTGTTCCCGGCCAACGGCTTTCTGGGACAAAGTCCGGTGGAGCTACTGATCGGTGTGGGGCAGGCGACTCGCATCGACGAACTGCTCATCCGTTGGCCTACGGGAGAGACGCAAACGTTGACGGATCTGCCGGTCGATACCCGCTTGCAAATCACCGAAGGGGAAGCCGCGTATCACTCGCTCAGCTTCTGAAGTTGTTCACGATACTTCCGCGCGTCTTCGTCACGCCCCGCAGTGGCCGCTGCCCGAGCCAGCAAGGCGACCAAGCGGCGATTGTCGGCAGCCTGTTCGTACAGCGGAGCCAGCCGCTCCCAGGCTTGTTCGGATTGATTGTCAAACAGTAGGAGCTCGGCCTCCAGCAACCGACAAGCTAGATCGTCCGGTGCCAGCGTGAGGGCTCGTTGAATCTCCTCCATGGCTTCCTGATGATCCCCGAGATCGCGTAACGCGAGTGCCCGATAGCGTCGCGCAAACACATCGTTGGGATTACGCGCCAAGCACCACTCGGCTTCACGTCGCGCTTCGGCGGCTTGCCCCGCTTCGGTATAGGCGTAGCACAAGTTCAGGTGCGTGGCGTAGTCCTCTGGAGTCTGTGTCAGGATTTGCCGCAACGGCGGAATCATCTCGGCCGGATGCCCCAGGTCATCGTGCAACTCGGCCAACAAGAATTGCGCCCGCGGTTGGGTCGGGTCGAGTTCCACGCTGCGCTGGGCGTGCGGCAAGGCCACCTTCGCGCGATGTTGTCGAAAGTACAGTTCGGCCAAGAGGAGTTGTACCGTGGCGTCGTCGGGCAGCCTCTGGGCCAAGACCTGGAGTGCCACTTCCGCCTCGCGAAATCGCTCACTCGCCAAGCAGATGGTCGCCACTTGTCGGCACGCTTCCATATAGGCTTCGCTATCGTCGGGTATTTTGCGGAACTCGGCCAACGCTTGTTGACGATCGAAGGCACTTAGCAACACGCCCAACTCAAGCCGCGCGTTTCCATCGTTTGGCTGAGTTGTCAGATGCCGCAAGTAATGCTCGACGGCGACATCGAGTTGAGCCGCATCCACAGCCGCGCGGGCCTGCGCCAACGGATCGGGTGGCACTAGCCAGCGATAGATCGTGACGGCTCCCCACAGCAGCGCCAACACGACCAGGAATTGACATAATCGCTTGAGGCGTGTCGTCGTCGGAGCGGGAGTGGCAGGGTCGGTCATGGCAGTCGGCAATCGAGCTTCAGCGTTAGGGATACCGTGCGTCAGATCAACAGAGGGTTAACCTAAAATGTAGCAGAACCCTGCCGCGTTCCTACATCAGTCATGGTTGGGTTTGATGCTATTCCGGCAAGATCTATACAAGCACGACGCGCAAGCAAGTGTGTCGTTACGCAAAGCGGACTCACTCGCTTGCGCGTCGTGCTTGTAGTTGGTTGTGGCTTCGTCGCGCTACGGGAGAACTTCCTCGATCGCATCTCCCGACCCTTCGATCAATATCCAATCACGTCCGGCGGCCAACGATGTCCAGGCCTCACGCCGTCCGCCGGGCCAAGTCACCGTTAACGTCGGCACAACGTCACAAGCTCCCAGCCCGATCAACAACGACGCTTCGTCGCACGAGAGATAACTGGTCCCCGCTTGAACACAGCGCGTCAGCGTCCGCTCGGCCAGCGCGAGTTCCACCATGGCACCCACGCCGCCGCGATTGCTGACGCGTCCCACCAGCCGGACGCGCAGCCAGTGGCCGGGAGCAACCGTGACGTTGCGCAACAAGGCTGCTGAGTCGTTCAGATGATTGACGGCGAGATCCAGTTGTCCGTCGCGATCGAAATCGGCCAGCGCGCTGCCGCGTCCGACGTGCGGGTTCTGGAAGTAAGCACCTGCTGCGTGGGAACCATCGCTAAACCGGCGTCCCGCTTGATTGTGAAAGAGCTGCGGTAACTGCGCGAAGGGTTCGTCGCGCAACAGCTCATGCAAGCGATCGTGAATGTGGCCGTTGGCGACGAACAGGTCCAACCAGCCGTCGTTATCCAGATCTCCCAGCGAAGTGCCGAAGGCGAGCCGCAGTCGACTGGGTCCCCCCAGACCCAACTCATCCGTGACGTCGGCAAATAGCAACCGGCCTTCGTTACGATAGAGCGTATTCGTCTCGTCGTAGAAGTTCGTGACGAACAGGTCGAGTTGTCCGTTGCCGTCGACATCACCCACGGCCACACCCATGCCAGCCTCCTTGGCACCGTGACGATTCGTGGAGGTTCCGGAATCCAAGCCACGCTCGACAAAACGCCCGCCGCCTTGATTCTCCCAAAGCTGGTTGGGCGTGGTGTCATTCGCGACATAGAAGTCGATGTCGCCATCACGATCGAGGTCCGCAGCCACAACTCCCAGTCCCTGTCTTCCCGAGCCGCCGCCGATCCCCGCCGTCTCGCTGATCTCCTCGAAGTCGCCTGTTCCCAAGTTGCGATAGAGGAGGTCGGGCAACGTGGCAAAGTGGCTGGGATGGCAGACAATGGGAATCGTCTTGCCGGCGGCTGTGTGCTCGCAGAGCGGATAATCATCGGGACCCAACCGAGCGTAGTTTGTGACGAACAGGTCCAAGTTGCCGTCTCCGTCGATATCGCTCCACGTGCAACTGGCACTCAGACGTCCGGGCTGTGTGGCCTGTGGCAAGTCGATCGTGGTAAACGTGCCGTCGCCTTGATTGTGATAAAGGCGGTTGACTTCGTAGCCCGTGACACACAGATCCACAAAGCCGTCGTTATCGTAATCGGCCGCGGCGATCCCCATGGAATAGCTAACCTCGATCAAACCTGCTGGACCGGTAACCTCCGTGAACGAGGTGCCCTCGTGATTCTTCCACAGTTGATTCGATGGCAAGCTCACGGGTCCGTCGTCGTTCGTTGGCGGTGCGGTGGCGTAGCTCGCTCCTTGGCAGCAGTAGAGATCGGGCCAGCCATCTTGATCGAAGTCCAACCAGCCGATCCCCGAACCCATGACTAAATGCGAGTGCCGTTGTTCGGTGAGGGGCGAATGGTGCTGAAAACGTAGCCCCACATCGCGAGTGACTTCCGCGAATTGGATGATCGACGCAGCAGATGAAGCCCGCTCGACAGGAACCGTGGGAGAGGTTTGCGCGACGGGATCTTGTGTGGTTACCGTCGGGGCCGCTGGACGTGAACACCCGATTGCGCAGCAGGCCATCAAGAGTAGGGTGGGCTTCGCCCACCATTTCGAGTCCACCATCCCACGCATCACCAAATCGGACATCGGAGGAAACCTAACGCGCCGGAGCCGCAACCAAACAGTAGAACGGAACTCATTCCGTTCGAGGCCGTGCCGTCCGCAGCAAACGGAACAAGTTCCGCTCTACAGCATGCTCGCACCGCGCGCGTAAGTGACATCGTAAGAATCTAAGTCCATAAAAAAACCGCCCGACTAAACGAGTAGTCGGGCGGTGGAAACGTGGTTTGTACGAAGCTTACTGACCGGTAAAAACGTTGGCTTCCTTACCGAAGCGAGTTCCCGTCCCGGCCCATACGGACATGCGAGTTGGCGTGACTGTCTGGTCCATACCGGAATCGATCGTATCGGGAATGAACTTCACCGAGCCATCAGCATAAGCGGCCTGCGCACCGCCAGGATGTAAACTCGAAATCGGCCGGCCTTCATGGGGGCCCCGTCCGCGGTGCTTGTTGCCATTGTTGAAGTCGTCCACCCAATCGATGATATCCATGGCGGGAAGTCGCGTTACGGGATCTCTTGAATTGGGCGGCGTCACGGTTTCGGCTCCACAGTATCCCGTCTCGGCGGTCCATTCACGGCAACGTGTACCCGTGTGGTTGACAGTCGGAGCGTTAGCACTGAAACCGTTGTTGTTGTTACCACCGTCCGTGCGCCGGAATTCGCGACCACGATAGACTTCGCCCACCATCACGGTATTGGCGGTACCATCGACGACACTGGCCATCGACACGGGGTTATTGTTCCAGCCGAAAATACCCAAGAAAGTTTGAGTGGGATGGGCGAAATTTCCTGTAGCGCCATAAATCCCCGCGTAGTTCGTGGGGGCTAACATTAAGGCACCTTCAGCTACTGTGGGGGTGGCCTCGCTTGGACACTCGTAAGCAGAGATGCGCACGGTTCGTGGATTTCGCGGACCCGTGAACCAAGGTTGTACGGCATAACATGTATGCATATTGCTCGAAAAGTTAATCGTGTCGTACAACGGCTGTTGCTCCACGAACGGCAGAATCAGCACGCGCCAGCTAAAACCCGTCGAGTTGATCCAGCCGGGACAGCCAGGATAGGCGTTGTTCGGGTACGGGATGTTGTTCGTGAGTTGGCCGCCGCGCAAGGGCGGGAACGTCTTGTAAGTGTCGTGGTAATTGTGGACAGCCAAGGCAATCTGTTTGAGGTTGTTACCACAGCTCATCCGTCGAGCGGCCTCGCGCGCGGCCTGCACCGCCGGAAGCAACAGTGCCACCAAAATCCCAATGATGGCAATCACCACCAGGAGTTCCACCAAGGTGAAACCAATCCTTCGTCGTGTACTCATCGTAAGCCCTCACAGAAAGATAAACATGAAAATAAGTCCCCGCCGAATTGACAACGTTAACCGTTCCTTTATACAAAGTCAACAAACTTCTGTATCGAAATCTTGAGGCCTAGTCCGCCATTCTGATCCGCACAGCGATGGCGTATCTGGGAATAATCGCAGGTCGGACGGGATCAAGACTGGGTGGACCGCTTAAGAGTAAGGTTTGGATTATCAGCGTCATTCTTGGAAAAGGGATATCGTCATGATGAGGTTTAGCGCTTTCGTCGGTGTGGTCGCTTTGAGTTTATCGCTAGGATGTGGGGCTCCCAAGGTCGACACCTCCACATCGGTACCACCTCCGTCGAGTGAGGATGTCACCCAAGACATCGAAAAGGCGATGGAATCTGGAGCGATTGATCCCGAGACCTACGGCCAATAGGTCTAGATTCGACGTTGCCTCTCGCAAATTAGCAACGAACCTCGCGGACCCTGTGGTCCGCGAGGTTTTTGTGTTGAGTTTCCCTTGTTCAAATGGCACCGGCCGTCTCGATCACTCGCCGATTGCTGTCGCCGGGCCGGAGCTTCCAGATGTACGCGTCGACGATGAAGTGGTGGATATTGATGGCGGCGATCACGAACAGCACGCTTTCCACCGGGCCAAACCCCAGCAGCATGTAGGCCTGCGGCCAGCAATTGAACAGGCCGTAGCCCAATAACAGGCAGATCCCATAGAACCAGACAGCGTGAGCCAACGGGCTGCGGCGATTATCGGGCCGCGCGAGTTGATCCTTTACGTGAAAGATCACGACGATCGCCAGATACTGCAGGCCGTGGAAAATCGTGGCCAACACATACGCGTCGTAATGCGTGAAGATGACGAACCAGATCCCATTGGTCACGACGACCAGCAGACTGATCAACGGCATCGGGCGGCGCTGACCACGCCATACCTTGAGGTACAACACGGCGGGCAGTACCAACGCCAGCAACCCCAGGACGGCGGCGGCTTGAGCGAATCCCGGCGACCACGGCGCGTCGGCCAGCGCGGTCGCTCCCGGCAGCATCCACCAGAGAAAATGCTTGTCGGCCGATTGCAGCAGCACGCGGCAAAAGGGAATCACCGCGATCCACCACAGCAGTTGCTTATCCGCCAGGCTCAGGTTGCAGCCGGAGCGATAGCTGTACATCACCGCGATGCCATACGCTTGAGCGGCGTAGTGGAACGGCGACCAACTGAGATAAATGGCTTGCAAGTAACGCCCCGTCGCGTCAGCGAACACGAGACACAACGTGATCACGCCGATGGACACGATGGGCAGCGCCATCGTCAGAAAGGGCAGCGCCTGGCGCGTACCAGGCTTCGTGTAGAGCCGAACCGTCGAGGCCGCGAAGTGCGCGCTGTTGCTCAACAGGATGAACCAGGGCAGCAGGCTTAACGTCGGCAGCAACTCGGGACCAAAGCGTTGGTAGACCAGCCCAATGACCAGCAAGCTCAAGCCACCTCCAATCACGAGATAGTCGAACAGCGGATGGATGAAGCTGCGTCCCACGAGCGCGGGCCACAGTCGCTGATCGGTCGCGGTGATGCTCATCGCTGGTCAGTAGCCTCGCAAAGGGTGTTCGAGCGCCTGCCGAGCCGTCGTTGAAGTCGGGTCAAGTTCCAGGGCTCGGCGAAAGTAGGCGGCGGCCTCGGGTTTGCGTTCCAGTCCCAACAAGGCCGCTCCGCAGTTGTTGTACGCGGTCGCCGAATCGGGGGCGAGTCGCACGGCCACGCGACCATGCTCGAACGCCTCATAGACGCGCCCCTGCCGCAGCAGTTCGGAAACCAATTGTTGTCGCAGTTCGGCGTCGTCGGGGCGGAAATGCACCAGCTCTTGCAGTGCCCAGGATGTGGCCTGCACATCGTCCGTCGCGCGCGCCGCCTCGAGCAGCCGTTCGAGGGACTGCACGTTGTCAAAGTCCACTCGCGCGGCGATCCGGAGTTGGTCCAACGCCCCCGTGAGGCCCCGCTGCTGCACGATTTGCTGAAGCTCGCGGGTATACTCGACACCAATCGACGGGAGCGAACGGTACAACAGGAACGACCGCGCCAAACCCGCGAGCATGGCCACCGCGCACAAAACCACCGTGCCGCGTAGCAGCCAACTTCCCCAGCGAGATGTCTCCGCGGCAAACGGCATCGGCGCGCGAACTCCATCGGTGTGTGTTCGAATTCGTCGTTTCATCGCGACTCTCAGCTTATCGACTCGACATGGCGCGGCAAGTGAACCAGGGTGAAGCAGGGCACGTTGGGTGTGGTCGTCACGATCGCGCCAGTCGCTTTCCGCGACACGTTCGATAATCGCGTGGTGCAACTTTTGCCAATTCTCGAATCTGAGCTAAAGTTGCGATAGCTCCTCGGGGTAAGTCTTGGGGAGTGATCTTGAATTCTGCCCTGTGTCGTGGGTTTGGTCCGATGATAACACGTCCTGTCCGAATCGTTCCGCAGCGCGGAAATGCCGCCGTGGAGTTGGCTATTACGTTGCCTATCATGGCCACGATCATCTTCGGATCGGTCGAAGTGTGCAGCATGATTTTCAACAAACAAACCTTGGTCTCGACGGCGTATGAATGTGCCCAGGTGGCCATCAAACCGACGGCCACGAATGACCAGGTTCAGGCGCGGATGTCGGAGATTCTCACGCAGCGTCGCATTGTCGGCGCGACCGTGACAACGACTCCGGCGAGTATCGAGAACATTCCGCGGGGGACGCTGATCACCGTGCAAGTCTCGGCCCCGGTCGCGGGTAATTCGCTGATGCCCTTGCCGACCTATGGCTCAGGCACCATTGAAGCGAACTGTGTGATGATCAAGGAACTGTAAGAGCCTGTCCGAAAAGGGGTCTGACCCTCTCCGGTGAGGCCAACAACCCATTGAATGCGACTCGCCTCTAAAGGGTCAGACCCCTTTTCGGACAGGCTGTAACAGCTTGTGACGAGTAGTTCGTGACGAGACGACGGGGCCAACGACCAACGGCAGGCTAATATGAAACATCGAATCCAACGACGAATTCGACGGCGGGGATCGGCGACGGTCGAGTTTGCCATTACGTTTCCCCTCATGTTGGCATTCTTCGGCTTCTTTTGGGAGTTCGCCCGCGCCGAGATGATTCGGCAGACGACCGCCACGGCGGCCTACGAGGGAGCTCGCCAAGCGATTGTCGAAGGCGGGTCGGCGACTGACGCGCGCCAAGCCGCTCAAGCCTTACTCGATGCCGTGGCGATTCGGGATGCACGAATTACTGTGACTCCCGACGTCATTACCAGCGACACGTCGTCGGTGCGGGTTTCGATCAGTGTGCCGTTGGCCAGCAACGCGTGGGTCACACCGTTCTTCATCAAGGATTTGAATATCAACGCGAGTATGACGCTCAGCAAAGGTTAGTTGCCGCCGTCCTTTTCTCATCGAGGTTCTACACATGGTCATGCCACGACAAACTGGGTTTCGTAACCGTCGCCATGCGCGACGTGGTTCGATTGTGGTCCTCGCGGTGTTGTTGATTATCGCGTCCCTGGCGGCGGCGGCGTTCTGTATTGACGTGGCTTACATGCAACTCGTGCAAACCCAATTGCGCGCGGCGACCGACGCGGCGACTCGTGCCGGCGCGCAAGGGCTGGCCCAGGGAGCATCGCTGGCCGAGGCCCGAGGGATGGCTCAGCAGGCGGCCTTGGCCAATCAAGTCGGTGGCGCGGGCTTGATCTTGTCCGACGCTGACATTGTGTTTGGACTGGCGACTCCCAATCCCGCCGATCCGACCGGGCGCTTCCTATTCTCAGCACACAATCCGTCCGTGAACTCGATCCGCATCCAGGGCCGCCGCACGCCCGATTCGCCATCGGGAGCCGTTTCGCTGTTCCTGGGGCAAAGTGTGTTCGGACGAGGCAATTTTGAAGCCTCGCGCTCGGCGACGGGGGCCATCGCCGATCGGGATATCGTCTTGGTTGTCGATCGCTCTGGGTCGATGGATCAACGCGATGCCGGCAGGTTGCCCGCCGCGCTCGTCGCCGAGTACGGCCCGGGTACGCTGCTTAACCTAAGTGGCACGTTACGCCGGATGGATGCCTTGAAGGTTTCGGTCAACGAGTTTCGCAAGGTGATCGACGATCTGCCTTCGGTAGAGAAACTGGGAATGGTATCGTATTCGACACGGGCGACGACCGACTCCAATTTGAACTTCAACTACTCACTGTTCGACTCGACGATCCTCAACATGCTCCCATCAGGTCGCACCAACATCGGCGCGGGGATCGACGAGGCCCAGCGCATGCTTCGCAACAAGTCACTCACGCGTGCCAGCGCGGTGCCGGTGATGATTGTCTTGACCGATGGGCTGCATAACGAGACGCGCAACCCCGAAACGGCGGCCCGCGACGCCATGCGAGCCCTGCCGCGACTCACCATTCACACGATTACCTTCAGCAATTCCGCGGATCGCACGCGCATGCGGCGGGTCGCGGAGATCGGCCAGGGGATTTATGTCCACGCGGACGATGTCTCGCAGTTGGTGGGGCAATTCGAACTCATGGCCCGCTCGGCCGGAGCCGTGTTGATCGAGTGACCCTCCGACCGCTCGTTGCTAGCGATGCCAGCAAGGAAAATCGCGAGACAAGGCAAGACGACCTTGGAGAAAAGGTGGTTGCTCGGTTAGGCTCTGTAAAACTTACACGACAAATTGGTCGCATGACGTGACCACTCGACATCACCCCTTGTCCATGGAGTGACCCAGAGCATGGAAGCTCGCTTCACCTGCACCGCGTTCATCGCGGCGGCATTTCTCGCGCTTGGTGCCAGTCATCGTACCGAGAATTTCATTGTCACCGGTTCGTCGCCACAGATCGCCCGTGACGTGGCGGAAGCGGCGGAAGCGTATCGGCGCGACTTGGCCATCGATTGGCTGGGGCACGAATTGCCCCCTTGGCAAGACAAGTGTCCTATCACGGTTCAGGATGGTCCACAGTATGGAGCCGGCGGGGCGACCAGCTTCATGTTTCAGAACGGTCGGCCCTTCGGCTGGACCATGACGATTCAGGGCTCGCGCCAACGGATTCTGGATAGTGTCTTGCCCCATGAAGTCACCCACACGATCTTCGCCACGTATTTCGGGCGACCGCTGCCGCGCTGGGCGGACGAAGGCGCATGTACCACGGTCGAGGATGTGAGCGAGCGACAAAAGCAGCATCACATGCTGTACGAGTTCCTGACGACTCGCCGCGGGATCGCCTTCAACGAAATGTTCGCGATGACGGAGTATCCGGAGGACGTCCTGCCGCTCTACTCGCAAGGTTATTCCTTGGCCCGTTTCTTGATTGCCCAAGGCGGCAAACGTAAGTTCATCGACTATGTCGGCGATGGGATGAAGTGGAATAACTGGACCAAAGCGACGCAGACGCACTACAGCTTCCAGAGCCTGTCCGAGTTGCAGGTAACTTGGCTCGATTGGGTTCGACAGGGAAGTCCGGACCTGCCCGATTCCGACACGCTGCTAGTTCGTCAACCACCTGCTGCCAGCTCGCCCGTGGCACCAGTTACGTTCGCGCCAGCCGATGCTGAGGTGCCGACTGCCGTTCCGACGGTCGCGACCGCCGAAGTCCCGCCCACGCAGGTCGCGCCCATGCAAATCGAGACTACCCAAGTCGCGACCGCCGACGCAGGCTCGTCCAAAGGTTGGTACTCGCGCGTGCGTGACGAAACGGTGGCTAGCCGCAATGCTTCACCACCGACCTCGTTCGCGGTGGCCACTCGCACCGACGACGAGACTGCGAAGTCTGAAGTCGTGTTGGCCGGACAGTCCGTCTCGCGACCACAACCGATTCAACGTCCCGGTCAGATTGTGCTGGAGTGGTCTCGACCATCACCGTCT
>JBGTHH010000353.1:0-5310 GCA_041746275.1 Pirellulaceae bacterium
GCGGGGATCGCCGTCTTGGGCATGCTGTTCATTTATCTGAACTTGGAGTTGAATCGAAGCGTGGGTTTCATGTTCAACGACCTGCGGCTCCCCGTGCTCACACTGTTGTGGTTGGGCGCATGCCTGCTGGTGTTAGGTGAATTCAAACGCTCGTCGGGTACCATCGTGCAAGGTGTGCTGATCCTGTTCATTGGAGCCACCATCCTGAAGTTGTTCGTGATGGATATCTGGTCTTGGGGTTTGTCGCCCCAGTTTGTTTATCGTGGCGGATCCTACGCCATGGACTCGCTGATGCGGTTGATTGATTTCGGAGCCACGATCGTGTTCCTGACACTGGCTTGGTTCACCATGCGAGGAGTCGATCGACACGTCCCGGTGGCTCGACTATTTGGCGGATTGGGCCTGGCACTGCTCTTTGTGTTCACCACGTTGGAAGTGAATTCCTACCTCTTCCATTTCGTTCCCGGATTGCAGGCCGGTGGCGTCTCGATTCTGTGGACCGTGTTCGCGCTCACCTTGCTAGTCGTCGGCATCCGCAATCGCGTGCCGGTTCTGCGTTATGTCGGCTTGACGCTGTTCACGATCGTGGCCTTCAAAGTTTTCTTTCACGACCTCGCCAGCCTCGACCAGATCTATCGCATCGTGGCCTTCCTGATCCTGGGAGTGCTAGTGCTGTGCGGCTCCTTCGTGTATCTCAAGTATCGACTAACGTTCAGCGACGAGGATCACGAGACTCCACCCCCCTTGCCCCCAGAGACCTCCCCATGAAGCGAGTCCACGTTCCGTTCCGATCCGCGGCAGGTGTCTGGGTAGCTCGAACGAATTGGCGACGAATCGTCGGCCTCGCGCTCGGAATCGGCTTGCTTGTTGCGATCGCGCACGGACAAGACTCCAGTGGCGAAGCGAGTCAGAAAACACAGCTAGAACGAGCCATCGATTTTCCCGCCATCACCGACCAGGAGATCGTGCGCGTTGCGTTTGACAAGGAGTTCTATGAGCGAGCCCGGACGGATCGGCATGATGTCCGAGTTGTCAATCGAGAGGGCGCGGAGGTTCCATTCCTGATCCGGCGGCAACTCGACATTACCACGCGAACCGTGCCCAAGTTTTGGACCGTCCAGGGAGCCGATCTGCAACCGTCTCCCGAGCTGGGACTGGTGATCCGCTTTCAGCTCGACAAAGACGATCCTCAACCCGCTGGGCTCCGCATCGTCACGCCGCTAAAGGATTTTGAGCAGACGCTGCAACTGTTCGCCGTGGACGGAACCGACGAAGTCCAGATTGCCAAGGACGAGGTGCTGTTCGACTACTCGAAGTACATGAACGTCCGCCGCGTCGAAATTTCCATCCCGCCCACTTCAGCGCGATCGTTTCGCTTGGTGATCGGTTCTCCGACATTGGATCAGGAATCGATCTTTCGCGAGCTGACCAACGAACTGCAGGCGGGAAGAGAACCGCTCCGTCGCGAGGAGTTCCGTGTCGAGCGTCGGCCGTTCCGGATCGATCGGCTGGAGCTTTGGCAAAACATCGAACAAGTCGACACAACGGTGCCCGTGACGATCGAATACCCGTTGGTCGTCCACGCGACCGAACAGGATGCCGAGCGGAAGGAAACTCGAGTTCGTCTGAGCACGAACAAGGCACCGCTGCAGCGTATTGAAGTGGAAACCACGAGCAAAAACTTCAGCCGCCAGGCTCGAGTGCTGGCACCCGATGACGCAGGCAAGTTCACGGTCGTCTCCGGTACGGCCCGCATTCACCGACTGTCGTTTCGGACGTTGCAGCAAGAGGAACTCAAGATTCCCATCACGTCGGCCGAGCAACACGACGAACTGGAATTGGTGCTGGAAAATCGCGACAGTCCGCCGTTGGAGATTACGAGCATTCGTGGGTTTGGCTTCGTCGACGAAGTTGTCTTCTTTGCCGAGCCGGGCGACGAGTATCGGTTGATCTACGCCGGCTTGGTAAGTTCACATCCGGATTACGACATGGCCGCTCTGAACGCCGTGCTGGCCGAAAGGACCGTGCCGCTCTCCGCCACGCTCGGTCCGGTGCAAGAGGTAGTCGCGAGCCTCGTCGGTCCCCCGCGCGGTCTGGCGGATCTGTTGAATCAGCCTTGGGTCGTCGGACCGATCATTGTGCTGTTGGTCATCGTGCTCGGTTGGTTCCTCTTCAGTGCCGCTCAGCGCGTCGATACCGTGCCGCCATCGGATAACGAACCTCCGCCATCGTGATCCAACGCGGTGATGGAGTTCAACTCACGCGTTGCAGAACTTCGGCCGCCGCCGAACAAAGTTCTTGCGAGGTCGTTTGTTGTGGTGACTCGGCGATCAAGCGCACTATCGGCTCCGTATTGCTGGCTCGAATCAATAGCCAGCGATCGGGCCAATCCAACCGCAGGCCATCCAAGCGGCTCGCCTGAGCGTCGCGGAAATGTGTTTCGAGAGCCTGCCAAGCCTCCGCCAAGCGTTCCGGGGCAAGTGTCAACTTGGTCTTGTAGATCTCATAGCGAGGCAGCTCCGCGACCAATTCACTTACCGTCTGCGTCTGTTTTGCCATGGCATCCAGGATTAGCGCCATGCCGACGAAGCTGTCACGTACGTAGCCGACGCGGGGATCGATCGGGCCGCCATTGCCTTCGCCTCCAAAGACGGCTTGGATTTCCTGCATCAGCGTACAGACATGGGCCTCGCCCACGGCGCTGCGTCGCAATGCGACGCCGTACTTGTGTGCGATGTCCTCGGACATGCGGCTGGTCGCACAGTTCGTCACCACCGGTCCAGGCGTCATTTGCAGCACATGCTCCAAGCACAAGGCCAGCGTGTATTCCTCGCCGATGTAACGTCCGGCCTCATCGATCACCGCTAATCGATCAGCATCGGGATCCTGACAGAAGCCCACATCGACTCCGGCCGCGCGTACACTGTGACAGACTCCCGCGAGGTTCTCCGCGGTCGGCTCGGGCGTATGTTCAAACTGGCCATCGGCGATTCCGCCCAGCAACGTGAGTTGACAGCCCAGCGTGTCGAGCAACAATCGTCCCAGTAAACTGCCCGCCCCGTGATTCGCATCGAGCAACACTTTGAAGCGGCGGTCGCGGATACGCGCCACATCGACGTTTTGGAGTACCAATTCCAAGTGCTTCGTGGTCGAGTCTTGTAAGATTTGCACCTGGCCCAGACGCGTTTGATCGACCCAGGCGACCTCGCCGCTGCGATAGCGCCGAACGACTTGCTCGCCCAAATCGGCCGTGAGCACGCGGCCGGTCGATCCGAACAACTTGATGCCGTTGTACTCGGGCGGATTGTGGCTGGCCGAGATCTGCAGGCCACCCGCCGCTCGGGCTTCCCGCACCAGGATGCCCGTGGTTGGGGTGGCCGCGATATCGGCGTCGATGACATGCCGACCCACGGCACATAAGCCCGCGCGAATCGCATCCACCAACATGCGGCCAGTATGTCGGCCATCTCGCGTGATGATGATTGCGCCCGGCCCACATTCCGCGGCGAACGCACAAGCGAATCGCAACGCCAGCTCGGGCGATAGGCTCTCGCCAATGATGCCTCGCAAACCCGAAACGCTGATGATCGGTTCCTGCAACATGACTCCCTCGCGGAATGATTTCATTGGGCACCGCAATATATCGCTTGGCGGTCTTTCGAGCACCGCCAATCGGTCGTAAAATTCGGGCCAACCCACGCTCTTCGCGCTGCTTCTCGAATCGAGGTACTGAATCCCATGAACCACACGACACTGGATACGGCAACCGCACTACAGCGATTGGACTCGGCTGCGAATCTGCTTTCCGCGGGAGCCGTCACGAATATTCGCTCGTGGCTCACCGAATCCCGTTACGCCGACTACGCGCCGCAAGTCCTCGAACACATCGCCGCGGAAAAGTGGCGGGAACTGGACGACGCGTTCTGGACCGTGTTGCCGTTTGGTACCGGAGGACGGCGCGGTCGCATGTATCCGATCGGCAGCAATGCCATCAACGACCGAACGATTGGCGAGAGCGCTCAGGGACTGGCCGACTACGTGCTCTCCACCCACGATGGCCGCCGTCCCTTGTCGTGCGCGCTGGCCTACGACACGCGACACAACTCGCGGCACTTCGCCGAACTGTGTGCCAGTATCATGGTCGCGGCGGGGTTCACGGTCTACTTCCTGGACGACTATCGCAGCACGCCCGAGCTGTCGTTTCTTGTGCGGCACAAACAGTGCTCGTGCGGCATCATGGTCACGGCCAGCCATAATCCGCCCAGCGATAACGCTGTGAAAGTCTACTGGTCGACCGGCGGACAGATCCTGCCCCCTCACGACAAGGCCATCATCGAACGCGTGATGAATGTCCAAACGATCCAGCAGGTGGACTTTGATCAAGCACTCCGCGATGGTCGCGTGGTGATCTGCACCCAGGAGATCGATGCGGCGTATGTCGCGGCGGTCCACGGCGAGCACCTGTCTGGTCCGCGCGATTTGAAAGTGATCTTCTCACCATTGCACGGTGTGGGCAGCTCGGCGGTTTGCCCACCGCTGGCCGCCGACGGGTTCACCGAGGTCGAAGTGTTCGCGGACCACGCCGAACCGAACGGCGACTTCCCGAACGTGCCGGGACACGTCTCGAATCCCGAGAATCCCGCCGTGTTCGACGCCATCATTGCGCGGGCTCAAGAAGTCGGCGCGGATCTGATCCTCGCCACCGATCCCGATGCGGATCGCATGGGCGCGGCGGCACCCACGTCCAGCGATCCGAGTGGCCCCTGGCGCACGTTCACCGGGAATCAGCTTGGCGCGCTGTTGATCGACTACGTGCTCGAGCGCCGGCGGCTGGCGGGCACTTTGACCCCTGAGCACTATATCGTCAAGACCTTGGTGACGACGGAGCTGGGCCGGCGCATCGCCGATTCGTACAACGTCCAGACCTACGGGAATCTACACGTCGGTTTCAAGTGGATCGCGGGACTGATCGACGACGTGGGGCCGGAGAAGTTTGTCTTCGGCACCGAAGAGTCGCATGGATTTATGTCCGGTACTTATGTGCGAGACAAGGATGGTGGTGTCGCCTGCATGTTGTTGGCGGAACTGGCCGCGTGCGTCAAGGCGGAAGGGAAGACATTGCACGAGAAGTTGGAATCGCTGTTCTGGCAACATGGCTATCATGCCGAGCGAACCATCAACGTTTTTATGGAAGGATCGGAAGGGATGAGCCGTATGCAGGCGTTGATGGCGAAGTTCCGCACCGCGCCACCGCGCAGTTTGGGCGGTCTGGAGATCGCGCAGGTGCGAGACTACCAGAACTTAAAAGTC
>JBGTHH010000354.1:0-2080 GCA_041746275.1 Pirellulaceae bacterium
TAAGGACTAGTTGCAAGCTCCAACCGGCTGCGGGGAGCAGACTGACTACGGTCGGGCTCAAGCTCTACGCGTCTTGACGAACGCCCTTAGCCATCTTCTGTTTGTTCGTGGTCGGTTTAGTTCCCGGCAATCTTCTCAGCCACTATCGAACACCATCCTGGCATCGGACCATTCCGATTTGTCTACAACGAGTATCGAACCTCTCGTTGTGATACTTTAGGTTACTTGGATAAAATAGGCCGACGATATAGTTCGTCTCTCTAATAAAATCGGCTCATTGCTCGCCCACGAGAAACAGATATCCCCCTAGGCCAATGCATTCTCGTTCCAACTGCGATTACGATTGCTACATTCGTCACAGTCGAAACCAATCGGCTCAGCGTGCCGGAGCGTACTTCGTGACAAAGCGGGCACCGACGTCGTGAAACGGTCCTAGCGGTCGTCGCCGCAAGATATGGATCACGGTCTGGAGCGGCACATTGTGGGGCCGGGTCAGCTCTAAGGCCAGGAACTCGGCGCGGACTAATCGTTCGTTGAACAGCCGCACGCCCCCGCGCGAGAGATTCCGGCAGATCGTGGCGAAGGGCACTCCCACGGTCTGAAGATTTCTGTCGAGTTCCCAGGCGGGCACGATAGCCAATACGGGGTGTCGCTGTGTCGTTCGCTTTTCAATCCCTTTCGCGTGACTGGCTTCCAGCCGTCGAGCCAGCTCCACGAGCTCACCCGAGGGTTGCGCGAGCGCGTGGCGATCAAAGGCGATGGCTTGAGGTTGTAGACTGCCCAAGGCGTCCAGGGTGTAGTTGTGAATCAGCACCCCCGGGATCTCGGTCGAACACCGACTGCAGTGCCACAGCAGCGCCTGTTCATGTTGGTTCGCCGCACGCAACGGCAGTGGCTCGTCACAGCCATTGCATCGCATGGCGAGCGCTTGGACCGACGACGACTCGCTGGGCATCACCGCGTCTCCACGGCCACAGTCAGGATTCCGCTCGATCGACCGTCGCGCCGCCCAGACCGCGTGTATCGGCGGGGCGGAGTTGAGCCGCCTTTTGGTTCTCGCGTTGAATAGCGTCGTAAACCTCTTGGCGATGTACCGGAATGTGCTGCGGTGCATCGATTCCCAAGCGAACTTTATCGCCGCGGATGTCGACGATCGTCACGACGACGTCGTCACCAATCATGATGCTTTCATCTCGATGTCTCGACAAAACTAGCATCGGTGGCTCCTTCCTTGTGTGCGTGGTTGGCCATTGGCGCGGTGCGGCGGGAGAGATTCTCGAGAACCTCGCTAGCGACCAAGGCGGAGACAGTTGGGGGATGTACAATCAGGCAGGACGTAACGCGGAATGAGCCCTGGAGCAACGATCGGCGCGGCCCGATCATCTCAACAGGTTAACCCGGGAGGGTCGAAGTCCAGCGCGCCGGCTTGCCGAAGCGGCGACACTGTACATCTCACATGGGACAGTTATCGGAAGCGGCGGAGTGCCAGCACACACAACTGTGTCGAGTTAGCGATTTTCCGGCGGCAACGGCTGTATCACGCGCTCTTACGCAATTTGAGGATCGGCGCGGTCAGTTCCCACTGCAGCGGTTGGTCGTCGCTCGTAATCATCTGACAGGCCAGTCGACGGTCCAAATTGAACAAGACGGGGGCCTTCAAATTGAGCGTCAACCCGTGCTGATTACGCGAAACTAGATTCAGCACAAAGGCGCGATCGACTTCGTCGAGACTCAGTTTCGCCAGCTCCGCCCGCGGAATGCGAACTTGATACTCGGGGACGAATCGCCGCGGACTTACCACTGCCACCGCGACATCCGGATGGGACGCGCTCTGTAACCAGCCCACGGCCTCGTTCTCCGCATCAGCCAGCAACACCCACCGACGAAAGTCTTCTAAACCAATCAGACCGTGAGGAAACAGGAAGACGTCATCCGTTTCCACCTGAAGCGCGCCAAAACGCGTGGTGTGCAGCAGCATCGCTATTCCGCCTCTGCCAAGAAAAGTGTGTTCGTACCCTCTCAGAACCACTATCGGCCACTGCTTAGCCGCAAGGCCAGAAAAACCGTCACGACTGGACCA
>JBGTHH010000355.1:0-12624 GCA_041746275.1 Pirellulaceae bacterium
ACCGTTGCCGGGCAGTGCCATGTTTTTGCCTTGGAACCTGGACCGCTCGGTGATCGAAACGCCACTGCAATTCGGTGGAGGCTATCTTTTAACGGCGATGGCGCTGATCGCGTGGCATTACTGGCGGCGCGCGACTAACGAAACGGATCCGTTTGACGAGGAGTTGGCACATTGAATCTCCAACGTGTTTTAGAGCCCGAGGTGATGGATACTCCCGCCGAGGCAACCGCCTACAACGAGATGGATCATGCCGCAGTGAATCGCAGCTTTGTGGATGACTTGTTGGCGTGTGGAGACATCGCGGGGGACGTTCTCGATCTGGGGACCGGCACCGCATTGATTCCGCTGGAGTTGTGTCGACGCGTGGAAGCCTGTCGGATCATGGCCTGCGATCTATCGGTCAGCATGTTGGATTTGGCCGTGTATAACTTGGCCGTCAGCCCCGTCGCTTCTCGGATTCGTCTGGAGCAAGCGGACGCCAAGCGATTGCTTTACGCCGACGAGCAGTTCGATATTGTTATCTCCAACAGCATCATTCATCACATCGCTCAGCCGCACGACGTGTTGCGCGAGGCCCACCGCGTGGTCAAACCCGGCGGCCTGCTGTTCTTTCGCGATCTGCTGCGTCCGCTGCACGACGCGGATGTCGCTCGGTTGGTCAACCTGTATGCCGCGGAAGCAAATGAGCATCAACGCCAGATGTTCGACGACTCGCTACGAGCGGCATTGGATCTGGATGAGATCCGTGCCTTGGTCGCGCAATTGGGCTATTCCCCCGACACGGTACAAGCCACCAGCGACCGGCACTGGACCTGGATCGCTCACAAGCTGGGGAATTAGCCACGGCAGTTCGGGGTGGGCGAACCGAACGGCGACTGCCGCTGGCCACACGAAGGCTCGGTTCAGCTTGGCTCAATCGTCGTGGCAATGTATACTGACAAGCCCCGCCGAACTGTGTGAACGGCTGCCGCACTCCGCTTTGACAACCACCATTTTTCCTTCCTGACTTGGTTGGCATTCATGACTACGTCGCAGGCACTACGTCGCTGCCATTTGTTTTGGATCGGCTGGCTCGCCCTGCTCGTTGCAACTTCTTGCGGCGTGCGGCCAGTGGGGGCTCAACCCACGCGCGAGACACGCGAACGTACGTTCCAGGAACGGGCTCAGCCCTTGCTGGCCAAGTACTGTGCGGAATGTCATGCGGGAGACGCCGCTGAAGGTGGGCTCAGCCTCGACAAGTTTTCCACCGCGCGAGCAATACAAGTCGGGCGTCAAACCTGGCTGGGAGTCCTGGCCAAGGTACGCGTGGCGGCGATGCCCCCCGATGACGCCGATCAACCGAGCGTGGAGGAACGCAAGTTCCTGATCGATTGGATTAACGACACGATCAACAACATTGACTGTGTCAGCGACGCGGAATCGGGGCATGTCACGTTGCGGCGATTGAATCGCACCGAGTATCGCCACACGATTCGCGATCTGATTGGACTGGACTACGAGCCGACCAAGGATTTCCCGGCCGACGATATTGGCTACGGTTTCGATAACATCGGAGATGTCTTGTCGCTGCCTCCGATCCTGATGGAGAAATATCTCCAAGCGGCCGAGGAGATTGTCGCTCAAGCGATCGTGACGCAAGGCTTGGGCATTCCGGTCGTGCTCGACAAGTCTGGCGCGGCCCTGGATGGAGCCGGTTCCTCGTATGGTGAAGGGGCGCGTATCCTGGCATCGCAAGGTGCGGCGGGAGCCGAGTTCTCCGTTTCCTCGGCGGGGCCCTATCGGATCGAGGTCACGGCCTGTGGTCAACAAGCGGGCAGCGAACCGGTCAAGTTGGGACTGCGGGTCGACGGCAAAGAGGTGCAGGTCTTTTCGGTGAAGGCCACCGACCAGGCTCCCGAGGTGTTGGCGTTTGAGTTCCGTGCCACGGCGGGAAAGCATCGGATCGACATCGCGTTTCTGAACGACTACTACAATCCCGGTGCCGCCAAACCCGAGGACCGCGATCGCAATATGATCATCAATCATCTGGAGGTGCGGGGACCTCTCGATGTGAAACGCGATCTGCCGGTGACGCATCAGCGAATCTTCTTCGTGCAACCTAACGAGAAACTGTCCGACCAGGATGCGGCGCGCCAGATCCTAGAACGCGTCGCCAGTCGCGCCTATCGCCGACCCGCGACGAAGGAAGAGATCGAACGTTTGTTGCAACTGGTCAAGTTGGCGCGCGAGACCGGCGATAACTTCGAGCAGTCGATACAACTCGCCATGCAAGCCATTCTCGTCTCACCGCACTTTCTTTTTCGAGTGGAAGCCATTCCCGCACCGGGTGCTACGTCGCGACCGCTAAACGATTATGAGATCGCGACGCGATTGTCCTATTTTCTGTGGAGCAGCATGCCCGATGATGAGTTGTTTCGACACGCCTTCCGCGGCACGCTGCGCAAGGATCAACAACTCGCTCAACAGATTCAACGAATGCTGCGCGATCCGAAAGCCAACGCCTTGGTCGATAGCTTTGCATCGCAGTGGCTGCAGTTGCGTCGCTTTGACGAACTGACTCCGAGCACTCGCCATTTCCCTGGATTCAACCAACAGCTTGGCCAAGACATGCGCCGCGAGACCGAGCTGTTTTTCGCGGACATCATGCAACAGGATCGCCCGATCACGGAACTGCTCGTGGCCGATTACAGCTTCATGAACGAGCGGCTGGCGCGTCACTACGGCATCTCGAATGTGAAGGGAGAGCAATTCCAACGCGTCTCGCTCGCCGGTTCGCCGCGTAGCGGGCTGCTCACTCATGGCAGCATTTTGACGGTCACTTCCAATCCCACACGGACTTCGCCGGTCAAACGGGGGCGTTGGATCTTGGAGAACCTGTTAGGCGAACCGCCTCCTCCTCCGCCCCCGAATGTGCCGGAGCTGGTTGAGGAAGGTGCCGCGTTGACGGGCACCTTGCGCGAGCAGATGGAACAACATCGCGCCAATCCAAACTGTGCCGTTTGCCACGAAACCATGGACGCACTAGGTTTCGCCTTAGAGAACTTTGACGCCGTAGGGGCGTGGCGATTGTTTGACGGCAAACATCCCATCGACGCCGCCGGTCAACTTCCCGATGGTAAGCAGTTTAACGGTTCGGCGGAACTTGCCGCCTATCTGCGTTCCAACATGCAGGATCAGTTTGTACGTTGTCTGGTTGAAAAAATGCTGACTTACGCCCTGGGACGAGGTTTAGAGTTCTACGACCAATGTGCGGTCGATATAATAGTGAAGCACCTGAAGGCGAATGACTTACGATTTTCGGCATTGATTCTCGGGATCGTCCAGAGCGATCCATTTCAGAACCAAGGGGCCAAACGGAGCAACGAATGACCAAATCTACCCGAATTTCCCGTAGAACCGTCCTCCGAGGTCTTGGAACCGCCGTGGCCTTACCCTGGCTCGAAGCGAGCCTCCCGCGCGTCGCCCTGGGCGCGGCTGCTGCTAAATCACCGGTGCGTATGGCCTTCCTATGCGTTCCCAACGGCAAGCATATGCCCGATTGGACTCCCGATAGCGAGGGAACCGATTTTGAACTCAAGCCGACGCTCCAGCCGGTCGCTAAGTTCAAGTCGCAAATGCTGCAACTCACCGGCCTGGCGCTCGATGGCGGTCGCGCACACGGAGACGGTCCCGGCGATCACGCACGAAGCTGTGCCTCGTTTCTCACCGGCGCACATCCCAAGAAGACCGACGGCTCGGATATCCATAACGGCGTGTCGGTCGATCAGGTAGCTGCCGAGAAATTGGGTGGACTGACGCGTTTTCCGTCGCTTGAGTTGGGTATCGAACGCGGTGCTCAATCGGGCAATTGCGATTCCGGTTACAGTTGCGCCTACTCGGCGAACGTCGCGTGGCGGACCCCAACCTCGCCCGTGGCGAAGGAAATCGATCCGGCAGCGGTCTTCGATCGGCTGTTTGGACAAGGCGATGCGGGTGAGCAAGGGCTCGCCAAAGCCAAGCGTGATCGCTATCGCAAGAGCGTGCTCGATTTTGTCTTGGAAGACGCGAATCAGTTGCAGCGCCGACTCGGTGCCAGCGACCAACGCAAGTTGGACGAGTATCTGTACGCTGTCCGCGACATCGAACGCCGCATCAGTGGTGTCGACAAGCTGACCGGTGTGGAAAGAGGCATCAACTATGCACGGCCGGCCGGTGTGCCCAAGAAGTTCGAGGACCATACCAAGCTGCTGTTCGACCTCATGACCTTGGCGTTTCAAACCGATTCGACACGCGTCATTAGCTTCATGTACGCCAACGAAGGAAGCAATCGCAACTATCCCGAGATCAAGGTCGACGATGGACATCACGACCTGTCGCATCACGGCAAGAATGATGAGAAGCAAGCCAAGATCAGCCAGATCAATCACTACCACATCACCTTACTAGCTCATCTCTTGGAACGCTTGGCGGAGATCCAAGAAGGGGATCGCAGCTTGCTAGATAACTGCATGATTCTCTACGGCAGCGGCTTGTCGGATGGTGACCGTCATAACCATGACGATCTGCCCATCGCCGTGTTTGGTCAGGGAGGCGGGGCGTTGAAGACGGGGCGACATCTGGTCTATCCGAAGGATACGCCGCTAACCAATTTCTATCGCACGATGCTCGAGATCGGCGGTGCTGGCGTGGAAACGTTCAGCGATAGCACGGGACTGCTCGAGGATGTCTTGGCTTAAGCCGAGCGGAAAGAAAGAGCGTACCAAGAGCCTCTGGCAACGCCAACACGCTAAAGCGTGAACTCCAACGCTTGCCGTCCCACCCCGACGATCGTGACGAATTGCCTAACGTCTATTGCTATTGAAACGGATCGGCGAAGGGATCGCTGACTTCGGCGGGCATGTCTTCGGCGGGCGCTGCACTTGGTGTGTCGTCGGCGAAGGGATCCGCAGTGGTATCAGCGGGCTCGGCAGGCATCGCGGGAGTATCGCCGAACAAGTCGGCGGCGGCTTCCGGACTCTCCTCGGCAGCGGGGACGGGAACTGCTTCCGGTTCGACGGCCAAGGCGTCACCGCCGAAGGGATCGGTAGTATCCTGAGCGGGTGGCGTGCCGAGCAGGTCACTGGCCTTGGCTGGCGGGGCGGGGCGGTTGGGATTGCGCAACACTTGTTCTTCGGAACTCTGAAGTTGCTCGTAACGCGCTTGGGAGGCTTTCACATTCCGAGTCCGCGCGGCTAACCGAGCTTGCTGGCGATACTGTTCCACGTCCATGCGAAGGCTACCTTGAATCCGCTGCAATGAATGGCTGACGGGATAAACGCGATCCGCGCCGCGCGTCTCCAAGTCCGCGCCCTTTTGGAAGTCCGCACGAGACTCGTCGGGACGTCCCAAAGACATGTAGGCGAGACCGCGAAAGTAGAAGACGCGAGGATCGCGTGAGCCTTGCTCGATCGCGGTCGTCAGGTATTGATGCGCATCACGATGCTGTCCGGCGAAATACGCGTGGACGCCGTGTCCATACAGTTCGGCCAGAACGCTGTCCTGAGCCACGGTGATCGAAGGTCCGGCCACGAACAAGCTGAAGAGAACAAATCCGCAAACAAGATAACTGCGCATTCGAAACGCTCCCGATTCGAAAGATTGGACAGGGGCTCGACAAACCGCTACCGTAACGGCGAATCAACAAGGACTTCGCAAGGCTTCATCCTAGTTCGGCGCAGCCGCCATCGCAAGCGTTTCCATCGGCATCTTCGGATAGCGTGAACGGGATCTCGCTCCGCACAGAAGAGCGATCAACGCGGTGATGGTTCTAACAGGGGAATTGATAACAATGGCGACGAGCGACATGCAACGGCTTCCGCGCTATGACCGACACCGGACCTACGACTGGAATTACGAACATGCGCCAGATCCTGTCGAGTGGGACGTAACCGCCGTACCGGGCACCTGGACCTACTGCGGATTACCCGTGTCCTCGCCGTTGGGGATTGCGGCCGGACCGCTGCTGAACGGCCGTTGGTGCCTGTACTACGCGAGTCTGGGGTTCGATGTGTTGACTTACAAGACGGTGCGTAGCCGTGCGCGGGAATGTTATCCCATGCCGAATCTGCAACCGGTGGCATGTGGCGATTTAGTCGGCGGAGAACCTGAGGTCTCGGCCATCTCGGAAATGAAGAGGAGCTGGGCCGTTTCCTACGGGATGCCCTCGAAGGATCCAGCCATTTGGCGAGCCGATGTGGAGGCCACGCGGGGGAAGCTGCCGCCGGAGAAGATCTTGGCCGTTTCGGTGGTGGCCAGTGTATGCGAAGGGGAGACGATTGATGATCTGGCCGCCGACTACGCGCGGTGTGCTCGGTGGGCCCTCGACAGCGGTGCCGACGTGGTGGAGACCAATTTTTCGTGTCCCAACGTCTCCACCCGGGATGGCCAACTCTTCCAGCAGCCCAGTGCGGCTCGACAGGTCGCCGAGACGGTTCGCGCGGCCATCGGCCCCGCTCCCTATATCGTCAAGATTGGTCATGTCGCCACGGCGGAAGAGGCGGCGCGATTACTGGAGGCAGTAGGTCCCAGCGTCGATGCCATTGCGATGACGAACAGTGTCGCGACGCGGGTGCGACAGGAACAAGTCTGGTTGTTCGCTGGGCAACCACGCGGAATCTGCGGCGAGGCGATTCTCGCCGCGTCGATTCAGCAAGTACGGCAATTCGCCAATTTGGTCGAGAACGGCGCAAGCCCCGTTCAGCTTCTCGGCGTCGGTGGCATTTCGATGGCGGAGCACGTCCAAGCCTATCTCACCGCCGGCGCGAATGCGTGCCTGTTGGCGACTTCCGCTATGGTGGATCCGCTGGTGGGAATCAAGATTCGACAAACACTGGCCCACGGCCCATCACCATCCTGAATACCGACGCGCTATATGCGCACCTGGCACGGTTTTCCAGCCTGTCGCCCGCAACCAAGAAGACACTGGCACATTGGATACCGTGACTTTCCAACTTGCTGGACAGTGCGGGCGACGCGCCGTAGGATCTAACTCCTTCACGATTCGTATCACTAGATCACTCTGAATCAACGACGGAGGACATGCGATGCCACGCCGAACGACGAGTAACTTGCCTCGAGCCCCACGCTGGTCTCGACGAACATTCCTGCAACACTCGGCCGCCGCGACGGGAGCCGCCGTGTTCTCGGCTCCGGCCTTTCTTCGCGGACGCAACCTTAACGACAAACTGAATATCGCCATTATCGGATCGGGCGGGCGGGGCGGTGCCAACTTACGCAGCGTCGAATCCGAGAACATCGTCACGCTCTGCGACGTGAACGAGGCGAGCCTCCATTTCGCGGCGCAGCGACATCCCCAAGCTCGGCAGGTCGTCGACTTCCGCCGCGTCTACGATCACGCCAGCGAATTCGATGCGGTCGTCGTCAGCACGTGTGAACACACACATGCCTTTGCCACGCTGCCCGCGCTGCAACTGGGTAAACATGTGTACTGCGAAAAGCCCCTGACGCACAGTATCTGGGAGGCTCGCGTCATTCGTGAAGCAGCCGCCAATGCGAAGGTGGCCACACAACAGGGAACGCAGATCCACGCCAGCGAGAACTATCGGCGAGTCGTGGAGCTGATTCAATCAGACGCTATCGGCGCGGTCTCGGAAGCGCATGTCTGGGTCGGTCGGGCTTGGGGTTGGCAAGCCAGTGAAGAGGAGGCGAAAGCCGCTGGCGATATTGTCTTCGTCCAGAATCGACCCGCCGTGGCCGATCCCATCCCGCCGACGCTGAACTGGGACTTATGGCTCGGCCCGGCTCCCGAGCGACCGTTCAACGAAGTCTATTTTCCTGGCCCGAAATGGTATCGTTGGTGGGACTTCGGTAACGGCACCATGTCGGATCTCGGCAGCCATTGGGTCGACTTGCCGTTCTGGGCGTTGAAGTTGGATCATCCTTTGACCATCGAAGCCGCAGGACCGACACCGCATCCCGAGATCGCTCCCGCTTCGATGGAAGTCACGTACCAGTACGGTCAGCGAGGAGAGCTGCCGCCGGTACAACTGAGTTGGTATCAGGGGAGCCACAAGCCGCGGATTTGGCACGAGGCGGGCATTCCGCAGTGGGGCAGTGGCGTGCTGTTTGTCGGCGATCAGGGCATGCTGCTCGCGGATTACGGCAAGCACGTCCTCTTGCCGGAAGACAAGTTCGCCGACTTCCAGCGCCCCGAACCGTTCATTCCTCCGTCGATCGGGCATCATGCCGAGTGGATCCACGCTTGTAAAACCGGCGAGCCCACGACGTGCGATTTCGAATACGCGGGCTGGCTCACCGAAGCGAATCACCTGGGCAACGTCGCCTACCGGGCGGGAAAGAAGCTAGAGTGGGACGCGCGGAACCTGCGTGCGACCAATGCTCCCGAGATCGAGCCGCTGATTCGCCGCGAGTACCGAGCGGGTTGGAAGCTGGTCTAACTGGTCAAGCCAAAGACACGGTCCATTTGGTTCGAGATTTCACGCAGTTGTTCCGGTCCTCCACCACTCACCTCGGCGGCGGCCCAACCTTTGTAGTGAATCTCGGCTAACGCTTTGCGCACGTCCGCCCAGTCGATGTCTCCCTCGCCAATCTGAGTGAACTTGTCTTCCTTCCGGGAGAAGCCCTTCAAATCCAGTTTGACCACGCGTTTATTCAGCTCGCGAATCCAGTCACCCATGCTGCCGTATTTCCAGTGGTTGCCGATGTCGAACTGCATGGCGACCCAGGGCGATTGAAATTCGTCGACGTACTTCACGAACTTCGCGGCGGTCTGGTCCGCTCCGCCCTGGTGATCATAGAGGAACTCGTTCCACACGTTCTCGATCGCGATGTGAATCTGCAACTCGGCGGCGAGCGGAACGGCCTTTGAGATATTCTCGATCGATCGCTTCCAGATTTCTTCTTCCGGACCGTCCTTACCATGTCCCACGACCAGCAACACCGTGTCGCCGCCAACTTCCTTGGTATCGCGCAAGGCGATTTTCAGGTTTTCCAGCGCGGTCGCTCGTTCTCCGGCATCGGCGCTGGTGTGGCGAATCTGCCAATGCGAGCCACACACCGTTCCATCGACCGGCAAGCCCGACTCGGCGATGGCCTTCTTCGTCTCCGCGACATCCATCCCCGGAGCATTCATCTCGATGCCATCGAAGCCCGCGGCCTTCACCGCCTTGAACTTGTCGGTCAACGAACCATCCACTTTGACCATCCCGATTTTTAGCGTCTTGAGCAGGCGACCACGCAGATAGCCGGGTTTGTCCTCCGCCGAGCAGGAATTAGCCCAAGGAGAGATGTACGGCTGGGCGGCCAGTAGCGCGGTTGTTCCTTGTACAAAACGGCGACGCGTAAGACTTCCCGGATCAGCCATGTCCAACTCCTCATTGATTTCATGATGGTGATGACTTCTCGAATCGTTTACCCTCGGCAGCCTAGACCGGCAAACTTCCCAGGTCAAGCACTTCTGTACTTCCCGCGCCAGGTGGCTGCGCCGTTTCACTCTCTCAGGAGTTCGACACGAGGTTATCTTACGCGAGCGAAGGAACGAAACTACTTTGCTGGAGGTGTCCAAATGGCAACGCCCATGTGGTAGCGAGCGTGGTCGGGAGAGCCGCCCGAATACCAGGCCGTGACAAGCTTGCCATCGCTGCGTTGCACGGTGCTGGGGTAGCCGCAATCCCAGGTGCTCGTATGGGCAATGCGGATTGAATTGCTCCAAGTGAGCCCTTCATCGCTGCTAAACTTGGCCAGTACGCCCAGTTGGTCACCCGTTCTGATGCGATTGCCATACACCAGCAGAATGCGGCCGTCTTGAAGTCGAGCGAGATGGCCGTTGATCTCGTTTCTGGCCGTGACGCGTTGAGGCGCGCTCCACGTGTGGCCATCGTCATCGGAAATAAAAATGTCCATGGCGGTCTCGCGGGCAGCAGCCATCCAACGCTTGCCGCCGAGTGGTAGCAAGGTGGTTTCGTTGCCCGTTGGGTGAATCACGCTGGTGCGGGTCCAGGTCTGGCCGTCGTCGTCGCTACGGAAATGCCAGGAGCGGTAGCCTTTGGTCTTCGTGCTTTGCGTGGCATCGGTAAATTCGCCGCCATAGCAGGAGACGTGCAGTGCGCCGTCGTCGCCTTGCTTGATGTCGCCAAAAGGAATGTAGTGGGTCCAGCCTTCGTCGGGTGCGGGAAACGCTTTGTTCTGCGACCAGGTCTGGCCGCCATCGCTGCTGCGGCAGACCCACGCGGAGAGAATGTCATCGCGGAAGTCGGCTTGCTTGGGTCGCGGCGGCTGCTGGATGTTGGTCCAGCCCGAGCAGAGAACAAGCAGATCACCATTCTTGGCGAGACCGGCGGCGACGTTCATGCGGTTGGTCTGTTCGTCGTTTGGTGCAGGGATACCACGTTTGGTCCAGAACTCGCCATTCTCGCTGTTCCAGCACTCGATCGCTCCGGCGACCTGCCCGTGACTGGGCTGTCCAAAGATCGTGGCGTTAATGCTGCCATCCGGCAGCAGTGTGAGATTCGGCCAGGCACAGACATTGTCGATGGCCATAAAGCGAACGAGTTCCGTCGGAACCGTAACTTCGTCCGCAGGCGAGCGGTCGTTCAACCAGCCGATCAACGTCAGGAACAATAGCAACTGTTTCATGTGGTGCCTCGCTGTGTAGCTCTTGGTATCACGTTTGTTTTGACGTGCTGAGTGGATCTGCTTCAGAGCCCTGCCTGACTGCTCTCTGACGGGAGTCATGTTGCATCGTCGATCGCATCTCGAAGAGCGGATTTAACGAAGTCTGGAAGTTCAACATTTGCATCCGAAGCCAGTGTTTTGAGGAGTTCGTATTGAGCGACTTCAGTCTCCGTCCAGGTAATGTCTATTCGCCGAATGAGGCGAAGGGCGATGTGGACATAGTTCAAGGGCGACGCCCAATAGCAGTTTCGGCACACGTCACTATCATGATTGTCCGTCCAGTTGACGCAATGCTCACACGACCACGATTTGGCACGATTGCATGACCCGCAAACAAGCATGAAATCATCGGTATCACACTGGTTGAGCTGATCACCGCCCACCTCGTACGGTATCCTATGATCGATTTGGAGGTATCGCAATTCGTAAGGCGTATTGCAAACAGCACACCTACAGCCATTGGAGCGTGTAAGCGACTCTTTCAATTCCTTGGGCCAGATAGTGCGCCCCCCATCTCTCCCAGCTTTAACTTTCGATGGATCTCCAAAGCGATACGCGGCAATCTTTCTTCCGTTGGCAGCGGTCACCTTAAAAGTTTCGAGAGGTATTCCCTGTTCGCGTACGTCACGGGCGGCGCGTGGCGCGTGGTCATAGCCATACTTCGTGCTCAGTTCTTCAGTCGTTATAAAACCATACTCAAGAATGTGCTGAATGACAGTTCTTGGACGCTTTGCCGTAATCGCTTTAAGCCTATTTAGAAACTCCTGCGGAAGGGATTCCGAAGGTTTGTGTTTACGTTTCTTTGCCACAAGGATTTCCTACCAGAGGGCGAGTTGTGCGGTCTTCGAGAGCCCATCAATGGTCTCGGTCAGGGCAGGGGATAAATAGAACCCCTCGTATGTAACATCCTCTCGGCCAAGTAACGTAGCTTGAGTTGACCTGCCCGCGAGTATTTCCAAATGTCGTAGATTGAGCGATGTGGGCATTGGTTCGCCGTAGACCTTCTCGCCTGTTCGACCATCGTAGGAAACGGCGTACATGATCCCACGCGAATTCAGTTCCGCGAGTGCATCGCAGAATTCATCGTGCGAAATGCTTGGCAGATATCGCTGATCTCGATTGCCGCACACACCTTGGTAAGGTGGATCCATATAAACTAAGTCATTTTGTGAACATTTAGTCAAGACCGCTCTGTAGTCTAGAGATGTTAGTTTCGTCTGTTTCTGCAATAAATTAGAAGCGATGTGAATTCGCTGTCGCATTTCTGAAGGCCGAGCACCCTTCCTCCGGTTGTCCGGAGTATTGTTAAATTCGCCGTTGGAATTGTATCGAATAGCTGCCTTTACACATCGAGCAAGGAGGTAGAGAAAGTCACATGGCTGATGGGATTGGTTAAACCGTTGTCGAACCTCGTTGAAGTATTCGCGTTCTTTACCTAGTTGTTCTTCCCACAGAACCGCATATTCGTTCGCTAGTTCGGTCGGCCGGTCTAAAATTGCTCGCCATAACTCAATCAAGGGTTCATGCGCATCGTTCAGCCAAAACGACTTCGCGCGGCGTCGAACGGCGACCGCGATTGAAATGGCGGCCGACCCGGCGAACGGTTCTACTAATCGGTCAATCTTTTCCGGGAAGTGACGCAGGATCTCAGGCGCAAGTAGACGCTTGCTACCTTGGTATGGAATTGGTTGAGGAACGTCAGTTGTTCCAGACATTTCGGTGCTTCCTTTCGAGCGGCGGGATTGAGGTTGCCATTGTACACAATCGAAGTAACTAGGTGGCTCGCCACTTGGCGTAATAACACGGCGACCGGGAGTTTACCCCGATGGCGGACGACAGAGTCGCCGCTCGACTTGACCGGAAGCGGGATATTGTAACGATGGCCGCTATAGTGAACTAGTGTATACGCAAGAGTTCGTCATGAGCAAGACTCCGGCAGAGGACGCTTCAGCA
>JBGTHH010000356.1:0-8220 GCA_041746275.1 Pirellulaceae bacterium
GCTGCTCGACCTTCCCAAGCCGGACATCGCGGCACATCACATCACGGGGCACATCGTCGCCATCGACTCGTTTGGAAATCTGATCACCAACGTTCGCGCGTCACACTTGGCATCCGTTCCCATCGCACAGACAAGGATTTCGTGTAAGCATCGGCAAGTAAACGGAGTGGTCACGACCTACGGTCAGCACTCTCCCGGCGAACTAATCACGCTAATCGGCTCCAGTGACCGACTGGAGCTCGCCATCGTCAACGGCCATGCGGCACGGGAACTCCAGGCTCAGATCGGCGATGCCGTGATGATCGCTTGGTAAGACGCGGTCACAGAATCGATCGTCGTCTAGAATTGGACGAGGTTGTTCCTCACTACGGCGACTGACGCAAGTAGCGGCAGAGTGTCGCCACATTCGCAATGAAGGTCTCGGACTGATAGACACCTTCGGGCGAGGCTTTCCCAAAGCCGCGCATGCTACGTGGATCGAGCCACGCTCCGCGGTTATCCATCGCCGCGATGACTCGCGCGACCTCTTTCGCACGTCGCTCGACCGGCTCGCGACGATCGGTCACCGGAGCGTCGCGGCCCTGTCGGCTGACCGCTTGGAACTCAGTCTCAATCGCGTCGAGCCGTGATTCCATGATGAAGCCGTAATGCGTGGGCGTATCCTTTGGGTCGTAAGTCAGCTCGTACTCCTTGTTCTGATAAAGGGGGCGATTCGTTTGCAGTTCGTAGAAACGGGCAAGTCGACCATCTTCGAGTCGCGAACGTTTCAGATAGTCCAGCGCTGGCTGCATGGGAGTCAAAAACTTACTGTCGCCCGTCGCTCGATATAAACGCAACAGGGCTTCGAGGACGAATTGGGACTCCCAGCTACTCACCGCAGGCGGTTCCATCTTGCGATCCCAGCAAGGATGCATTTGGGCATCGTACTGTTGAGCCCACGCGGGTTGCGGATCGGGCATCTGCGCCAGGATCAGGAAATCACCCGTTCGACGAGCCGATGTGAGATAAGCATCATCACCATAGATTTCCCACGCCAACAACATGGTTTCGACCATCATGCCCGCGACGTTATCGTTGGTGTAGTACACGCCTGGCCAATCGTTCAACCACTTACGCGACCATGTTGTCGGGTACGAAGCCGAGACGATGGGAAACTCCGCCGCCGTTTTGGGCTCGGGGTAGCGATCCCAATTCTGATACCAGCCGCCGTTGGGATATTGAGCCTTGATCAAGGCTTGCAGTGCGAAGAGAGCGGCTTCGTGGATCTTGGGGTCTTTGAACTTCAGCGCTTGATCGACTCGACACAAGAGGCGGACGGCTGCGGGCGTAGTGTCGTCGTCGAGCGTGGTGATATTGGTCGCGTTCTTGCGTTGTTTGCTCAGGCGAAAACCCTGATTGTCGCGATAGCCCCACTTGGCGCGCTCGGACGCATCCAACTCGATCCGATAAAACCACCCGCCCGACTGCAACTGGCCTGCGGTCAAGACATGAGCCGTCTCGATGGCGGCCCGCAGATGCTCGGCTTCGCCGGTGGTTTGGTATGCGTCGAGAAAGGCCTCGCCCACTGCGGGCGTCCCCGGCGGCTGCACCCAAACGGTCGTCGGGCCCGTTTCCGCTTCCCCCTCGCTCAGTTTCAGATCGCGACTGTAGCGATAGACATAGCCGCCCTGTTTCCCGCAGTTCTCTCGGAAAAAGCTGATCGAGCGTCGCAACGCGCCGCGCACCGTCTCTTGGTCCACTTCCTCGGCGGCAACCGGAGCACAGACAACGGACCACGCAATCAAGACCACGACGATGCGAAGCATGTTTCAGTCTCACGGCAGAATCGGTTAGCACTCGCTACACAAGTCGTCTAATGTAATTCACGCACGCCTTGTTTCAAATCGTGGAGTTGCTTGACTTCGTTAGCGGAGAGGGCTCGGTTGAAAACCGCGAGGTCATCCATGTGGCCTACGTAGGCGGCACCGAGGACGAGCAGCACGCGAGCGGGTTCCCAACCGAACGTCAGCTCCCAATTCTCGATCGTGCCTTGCAGGCGGCCGTTCAGATAAAGTCGGCCTGACTGCGGTTGGCCTTTGTCATTGACGTTTTCGAGCGTGAACACCGCGTGCGTCCAGGTCTCACGCGAAAATGGGGCGCGATCCACCTGCACCATCGGCCGCTTCTCGAAAGGAATCTGATCCCAAGCGACGTTGTCCGGGTTCCAGATGGGAAACAATGGCCGGATGGCATAACGGAAAAACCGCGGCGTTTCGTCCTTGGACCATTCCAGGAAAATGAAGCCCTTCTTGCTGTCGTCACCGACAATTTGCACTGGGTCGCAGTAACCGGGCTCCAGGTCTTCGTCAGGAGTCAGCCGCAACCACACGGAAACACTCGTACTCCAGTTCTTGTCGTTGTAGCCCAGCACGCCCGCGTCCTTAAATGCGGGTCGGAAGCTGTTCTTCTTTGTGAAGTGCAGCGCGCCGCCGAAGCGACCTGCCTCGGGTGCCAGCCGCACCTCGTCCGTGGGAATCGCCGTCACCAGATCGGTGCCTTGAACGACGTAACAAGTTTTGTCGCCGCGTGCGAAGTCCGCATTCAGTCCCTCGTCGAACGAGGCGTGTAGCGTCAGAGCTTGCGCGAGACGGGCCTTCGATTCCTCCTCCGTTGCGTCGAGGATCTGTTTGGCTTCGTCCGAGCCGATCTCGCGGACGAAGATGTTCCGCCAGCGAATCTCACCGCCGTGCGTTTGCAACATGATCGGTCCTGTGGCGGGCAAAGGCTGCTGACGCTCCCAGTAGTTCTCCATCACGGCACCGTCCACGACGAGCTTATCGTTCAGCCAGACCCAGGTGCGGTCGCCGATCTGACGAATGCGAAACTGATTCCACTCACCAAACGGTCGATCGGCTAGAACCAGGGGATCGCGTCCAGGTGAGCCCGGCGTATTGTTAAACAGACCGCCGGAACCCAAATGGGGCTTGCGAGTCGGGTTGCTCGGGTTAAAGACTTGATTCCAATCCCAGATCTGCACCTGAGGCGTACCTCGCAGATAGATGCCGCTGTCGGCCTTCGCCACCGTCTTGTACTCGATCAAAAACTCGATGTCGCCGAATTGCTCGTCGGTCGTCGCGTAGGGCCCTTCGCCGCTGTTAACCAATTCGCCGTTCTCAACCGTCCAGTGCTTCGGAAACTCCTCACGCTGCTGGGCGAGGTTGGCTTCCTTCTTTTCGCCGGTGAGCTTTCCGACACTGTGCGGGTTCAGTCCATGCCAGCCCGTGAGATCTCGACCATTGAAGATGGCTTTGAATCCTGTCGGCGGCGTTGGGTCCGCGGCGTCGCCGACGGTTGGCATTGCGAAACCGGCGATGACACACGTGAATTTCAAGAGGCTTTGAACAGAACTTCTCATGGTTTAACTCCGAAGAATCGTTTTCGTGGTTGTGATGGCAGGTGAGTTCGTCGCGGCAGTGGTCATTCCGACTTGGCAGGCACGGCAACTAGTGCCGTGATCGTGGGCGAGACGAGCTGTGCCAGTTCCTCGTGTCCGATCGGATTGGGATGGCATGAGTCCGTGGTCCAGGCTCTCAAATCTTGCCCCCCATTCTCCTTGTCCTTCCAGTGAGCAAAGTGATCGATCAGTGGCACGTGGAGTTCCTGAGCAACTTCGCGGCAGCGCTGGACATACTTCTCCAGTCTGACATTCGGATGTTCGCCGGCGCCGTTGGATTTCGCATCCGCGCTCCAGCGCGGCTCGGTCATCAGCACCGGCTGAATGCCGGCTCGTCGCAACCGCTCGACAATCCGCACCAGGTTGTCTCGATACTCGTGCTCGGTCAGCCGCGATTCGCTTTTGCCCTGGTCGACGTAACTGTCGTTCGTACCGTACATGATCGTCACGATCCGCGGCCGCTGCGCGATCACATCCTGATCCAATCGCCGGAGCGCCTGATCGGTGCGTTCGCCACCGATGCCGACGTTGGTTACCTCGGCGGCGATGCTTTGTTGACGAAGTGTGGCCTCGACTCGTGCGGCAAACGTCTCCTCCGCAGTCACACCGCCACGCACTCCTTTGGTGATCGAATCGCCGAGCGTGATGATCTTCACGGGTGCGTTGGTGTCGTGGGCGGCGAACCAGTCCAGCATCCGCCGCAGCACGTCCACTTGATGTTTGGGCTGGCGAATGCCGTGTCCTTCGTCCGGGTAGATCACCATTTGAGTCGGCACGCCGCGAGCCAGGAGCGCCTGATGAAACATCTGGCCCATCGGCAGCGGGCAGCGTCGATCATCGCGTGAATGCAGGATCAAAGTTGGCGTGCGAACCTGATGTGCGTGGGCGAACGGGCTTCGCTGACGCATGCTCTCCGGGACTTCCCAGGGCCAACCCAACAGCTCGTGCTGCGTCCAGCTTTGGAGGTCCGAGAGGCCCCACATGACGTTCATGTCGGTGACCGCGTTCTGCGCGACCGCGGCTCGGAATTGTGTCGTCTGTCCGACCAGCCAAGTTGTCATGAACCCGCCATAGCTGACGCCGTAAACAAACTGCCGCTCGGGATCAATGATCTGCTCTCGAATCAGCATGTCGATAGCCGTGAGGATGTCACGCATATCGCCACCGCCCAAGTCATTCCGATCGGCATCGAGAAATGCCTTCCCATAACCGGCCGACCCGCGGAAGTTTGGCTGAAAGACGGCATAGCCAGCGTGAGCCAGGACGTGGGCCGTCATGTTGAAACCTAGGGACGAACGACTATGCGGCCCACCGTGCGGAAAGAGCACCAGGGGATACGGTGCCTTCGCAACATCCGCAGGCGGCAATGTGAGAGCTCCTTCCAGCTCGAACCCCTCATTCGTCCATTCGACGATGCGGTCTTCCGCCTTGAGACGCTCGTTGAGGATGGGATTACTCGGTGGCGTGAACTTTCGCTGTAGAGTCAGTTGTCGGATCACGGGCGACAGACCGGCAATGTCGCTCTGTGCATCCACGACCAGCTCGCGTCCCACCCCCGTCGTGATGTCGACTCGAATCGTCTTGCTCTTGAGTCCCGCCAACGCCGTATATACAACCGCCGCTTCACCATCCCAGCAATCGCTTGGCAGAGGGAACGACGGTACGGGATGCGGCGGCTCGCCGGTCTCGTCGGCATGATGATCGAAGAGGATCGTCGTCTCGGGCGGTTGGCGGGGATCGCCGGTCAGCGACACGACGAGCAAGTTGTAGATATCCGCATGGGGCCCTTTACGCGGTGAACTGAGGCAGACCAGTCGCTCGCCTCCAGGGGCGATGCGTGGCGAGACCTCGGGCCCCAGTCCAAACGTCAATCGCCGCTGCTGGCCGCTCTCCACGTCAATCGACCACAGATCGTAATTCTTGTTGATGCTATACCGCACCGACTCGACATCGTTCGACTTATTAGCGTGAACGATCAGCGATTTGCCGTCGGGCGTCCATTGCGCATCGCCGTACCACACGTCGTCGTTGGTCAGGCGACGAATGTTCGTGGCGGCGAACGAATCCGGGAACTCCTTCAGTTCGGCGATCCAAACTTGTGCTGGACCATAGCCTGTGTAACCTTCTCCCTGATCGGGACGGACGACAACCACATCCGCTTCGATTTCCTCAGGAGTGCGCGATAGCGAGCCATCGTCGGCGATGAAGGCCAGACGCTGGCCATCGGGTGAAAAGGCGACGCGACCGTAGAAGGGGTCGTTGAAGACGCGGCCATAGTGCTTGTCGGGTCCAGCCAGCGGCACGGCTTGTTGGCCATCGGGCGACACGAACCAAATGTCGGTCGCTGCATCCGACTGCGGCGGTACGGGTGGCGTCTGCTGCCAGCCGACGGGCCGAGGTCGCGTCGAACGCACGGCCAGCCATTTCCCATCGGGATGGAAGCTGACATTCCTCGCGTCGGGCTCGTCGGGCTCCAGCGCCCGGAATCCCATCGCATCGCCCCACCAGAGCGCCCAGCGTTCTGACTTGGTGTGCTGGTCAACCCGACGATGGATGATGGCGGTCGCTTCCGCGTGTGGCGCGGCGATCACCAACTGAGGGCCTTCCAGCCGATAGAGGTCTTCTGGAACAAGCCGGCTCAGCGATTCGTCGGCTAGCGCGTTGGCGACCAACGCAAATGTGGCAAACGTGAGTAACGCAGTCAAGGAAAGCGGACGCATGATGTGCTCGTGGTGTGCGGATAGTCTGAATGCTAAGGGGTAGGCTTGGACAGTTCGCTCGCCGTAAATCGACGTCAGGTAGTCACGATGGCGAGGAGTCGTGATTGCTCACACCTTCGTAGCCATATGGGACTCGACCGCCGAATACGACCGCGCTATTGTCCCGTATGACGCTAGGGGAAGCAACCTGTTAGCAGTTCGATGCCTCGCGATTCGCCGTGACGGTGGATGCGCGCCAAGTCATGAGCGAGAGCGGCGATCTGCGCGTGGCCGGGCATGAGGTCGCGGCGTTTCAGACGACGGGTTTTCGTCAAGTCGATGTGGATTTGAATCGTGCCGGGCCAGTTGTATTGGCGGAAATTGCTTCATGCCCTCTTTGCCGCGTTGGATTTAAGTTGAAACCACATGACACCAGCGCGGAGTCTTCAGCGTCGCCAGATGGCCTTTGGTCATGACTTCATCGCAAAGCAAGCCTCGCTTCGATTTCGTGACTCGGTAAAGGTTGAACTCTGCTCCGTTCTGGTGGATACTGATCCCTCGTTCCGTGGAACACGATCTTATGTGCCTATGTCCCCTCGAGTTCTGAAAGGGTCGGTTTGAACGTAACTCACATCCCTTGCGGAGACTTCGCCAACGAGAGCGAGCGGCTCGCCGTCGAACGGCTCCAGCAGGAACTCCGAGGTCTCGCCGGGTCGGGACGCTGGATTATTTTGTCGAACGTGCCCCACGCGGTGTCGACCCAAGCCGTACCCGATGATCTTGACTTGCTGGTCATTGGTCCGACCGGGTTGCATGTAATCGAGGTCAAGCACTGGGAACGACAGTACGTTAAGGATTTTTCAACGCAAGTGACCCACGAAGCTGACAAGCTCTGCAATAAAGTTCGCAGGATTGCTTCCAAGTTGAAACGAGCCAACCTGGATGCTGGCTTTCTGACAGGCAAGTTTCTGCTGACGAAAGGGAATCCAACCTGGGCGTCACATCGTCCGAAGATTCACGGCTGCGAGTTCTTTGGTTTGAAAGAGTGGAAGTTGCTCTTGGAAATCGGCCATCTGCATACGTTTTCCGACGCCGATGTTGCCCGAGTTTGTCAGGCCGTGGTCCCTCAATCCAAACTCAATCTGCGCGGTGAAGTTCGCCGGATCGCGACAGCCAGGAACTTGGAACTGATTAGCGATCACAATGATCGCTTCCATCGTGTGTTTCGAGGCGAGCACGTGCGCACGCGCGACAAGATCGTGCTGCATCTCTACGACATGTCGGCGACCGACGATCTGGACGCGGAGCAGCAGGCCGATCGGCAGTTCGCGGCGCTGCAAAAACTGCAAAAGTCCCCACACGTCCCGCGGCTCATGGATTCTTACCAGGAGGTTCCTCAGTATCCTGGCGAGTTGTGGTATTTTTCGATCGTCGATCCTTGTGCCCCCAGTATCTCGGAGCGTGCGCCGGATACCCGATGGTCCGTTGTGGATCGTGCCGAGTTTGCGGCGAGTTCGATCGATGCATTACGGGAACTGCACTCGACCAGCTTGAAGGAAGTGCAATTCGTACATCGTTTCATTGCCCCGACAACGCTATTGGTGGGCGCGAGCAATCAGCCGATCTTCACGGGTTTTGATCTCGCACGCATTTCGGGGTCGATGACGCTGTCGCCACGTACACAGATCCTGACGCCAGGAGCGGATTTCGCCGCCCCCGAAGTGATCGCACAAGGACTTGCGGGTGCCGACCAGCGATCCGACACTTTTGCATTGTGCAAGACCTTGCTGGAGTTGTTCAACCAAGGCACGGACGATCTTTCTGTCGCAACGACTCTGGAATTGGAACGTGGCATCGCGGAAGATCCCAAAGTGCGGCCGGCACTGAAGGAACTGGCCGACAACATTCGAGCCGCCATATTGCCTGACTGCGGAACAACAAGTGCCAAGCTGGAATCCACTTCGCTGGCTGCCCGGTATTGGAGTGAAGGAGACTTAGTTGCATTCAGCCGCCAACAGTTCCGTGTCGCCACTCGGATCGGATCGGGCAGCTTTGGATCAACCTTCAAAGTGATCCAGGTGCAGGATG